>CAUERX010000004.1 GCA_959020415.1 uncultured bacterium
ACCTTTGTTTGTTATCCACATTATAAATCGGTATCATTTTAACTAATGTTTAACACATCTAAAAGCAAATTTTCTTTATTTTTTAAAAACGTTTGTAAAACAAGTGTTTTTTGCTATAATATAATTATAAAGCAATATTGTCTTTGCTTTTACAAGTAGGGAGTGATAAAATGTATCAATCATTAGACAAAAAGGCCATTACCGTTATGCGTATTAACGCATTAATTTCAGGTGCAATTATTATTATAATAAGTGGTATTATAATATATTTCCTTTTAGCCGGAGATATTGGAACTTTAGGTAACGCAATAACTATAACCTTAGGGACACTTATTTTAATCAACGTTTTATTAAATATTTTACTTTATCCTAAAATTAGATATAGTCGTTATAAATATTTAGTGACTGATGAAAAAGTAGAAATAAAAAAAGGATTATTTCTAATAACTAGATCTATTATTCAAATAAAAAGAATCCAAAAAATTGAGCTAAGTAGCGGACCTATCGACCGTCAGTTTAAGTTATCCAATGTTAATATATTCACTGCCGCAGGTGTTGTTGACATTAAATTTTTAAACGCCAAAGAAGCCGAAGATATAGTTACCAAAGTAAACACTTTATTAAAGCATAAATTGGAGAATACAAATGAAAACTAGAATGCATCCATCTATCATCTTTGAAAGGCTTCTAAGTAGCCTAGGTGCGATTATTGTTATTGCTGGTTACTTTTTCATTCAAGTATTTCAAGACGAAGGAACAAAAGGAATTGAAAAAACTTCATCATATATTACTAGCCTAGGTGGTAACATTATTCTAACTGCTATTATAGTTTTCATTCTAACATTAGCTGTTTTTGTAATATTTTTCTATTTTGGATGGCGAAATACTTACCTTTATTTTGAAAAAACAAATCTAATTATCGAAAAAGGGAAAATCTTCAAAAAAATAACAACTATTCATTTATCAGATATTGCTGCTGTTAATATAAAACGTAACATTATCGAACAATTACTAGGAACTTCAAACTTAAAATTCGATTTAAACATGAGCGAGGCTAATTCCTTTAACAGTAAACTGGTTTTTAAAGAAGATGTTGCCATTAATTTAAAAAACGATATATTAAAACATATGGGGAAAAATATCGAGCTTGAAAACAAAGAAATTGATAGCGTTGTTTCTTATAAGCCAGTAGACGTCTTTAGACATATGTGGCTTTCTGTTGATATCAGTGCCTTTATTGTTTTAATTGCAGTTTATGGTTTCATTATTATTGCCGGAATCAATGATTTATTAGCTCAAGGCTTAATCTTTATAATAATCATTGGAATTATTGCTATTATTCCATTAATTTGGAGTTTAGTAAAAAGCTATTTAAGCTATTATAATTTCAAAGTTTCGAGATCGGAAGATACCATAAAATTATCTTATGGCGCTTTCACAAACTATAAATATAGTTTACCAATTAATCGCATAAATGCAGTAATTATTAAGCAAACTATTCAAGCTAGAATCGCCAATTACTATGAAATCGAAGTAGTAAATGCCGGACTTGGTGGTAATGAAAATGAAGATGAAAAAACTATCATTAGTCTTTATGTAAAAGAAAAAGAAAAAAATATTATCTTAAATGAAATAGTTCCTGAATATCAAAATCAAATTAAATTAGAAAATCAAACCAAGCAAGCTCTAATACATTATTTGCTTGCCAAATTACCATTAATTACAGTATTTTTAGGCCTTTGCGCATTAAGTTTTTGGTTTATAATCGGCGCTATTTTCCTAATTATCATTGCTTTTGCTCAATATAAAACTAAAAAAATAGGTTATGATAACAATATGATTGTTATTCAAAATGGAATAATTAATAAAAAAACAACAATTGTTAAGTTTTCTAATATTGAATTAATTTCCATTCACAAAAAGTTTTTAACACCAATTTCAAAAATGTATAGTCTTCAAGCTAATATAATTGGCCCACTGCAAAATAGTAATTTCAATAGTGGGTTATTTCAAAAAAGTATTTTAGAAAATATCGTTAATCAGTACTTAGGTGAAACAAATGAAAACTAATTATCAAAAAGTATTGGATGAGATTTTGAAAAATATTGAAGGTAAGCCTAAATTATTATTACATGCCTGCTGCGGCGTATGTAGCAGCTATGTCCTAGAATACCTTACCAATTATTTTGAAATAACTGTTTTGTATTATAATCCAAATATATTTCCTGAAGCCGAATATCAAAAAAGGCTAGAAACGCAAAAAGAAATTATTAGCAAGATGGTTCCAGAAGTAAAACTGTTAGAAATAGGTTATCACGAAGAAGATTTTAATAACATTGCTAAAGGTTTAGAAGACGAAAAAGAAGGCGGTAAAAGATGCTCAAAATGTTATTATTTTAGATTAGAACAAACCGCCAAATTAGCTAAAAAAAACAACTATGATTACTTTTGTACCACACTTTCTGTAAGTCCATATAAAGACTCAGAAAAACTAAACAAAATCGGAAAATTATTATCTGAAAAATATCAAATAAATTATTTATATTCTGATTTCAAAAAAAGAGAAGGTTATAAGCGTAGTACAGAATTAGCTAAAAAATACAATTTATATCGTCAAAATTATTGTGGTTGTAAATATTCCAAAATAGAAATGGAAGAAAAACTTAAAATAACTAATTAAAGTTCATTTATTATGAACTTTTTCTTTTAAAATAATTGTAAAAGCATTTAAACGCGGTATACTAAAAATGGTGGTATGCTATGAAGTGGAAGTATGCAATAATTGCAGTAATTTCTTTATTAATAATCGGAACATTGATATATCTATTTATTCTACCAACATTTACTTTAAAAAAATCATGAAGTAAATATTGGAGAAAAATATAAAGAAAATTTAAAAGTAACAAGATTTAGTATTGACTATACCCCAAAAACTAAAGTTATTAGTAAAGTAAAAACTGACAAATTGGGAAGTTATAACATTACATATAAAGTAAAAATTGGTTTTATAGAATTTACTAAAAACGAATCAGTAAAAGTAGTTGATAAACAAGCACCAGAAATCACTTTAAACGGAAACGAAGTAACATTAGTCTGCTCTAATAAAACATATCAAGATGAAGGGGCTAAAGCAAATGATAATTATGATAGCAATCTTACTAATAAAATAAAAGTCGATTTAAAAAAAGAAGTTATCTACACAATTAAAGATTCATCAGGTAATAAAACTAAAAAACTTAGAAAACTTATATACGACGATAAAACCGCTCCAACTTTAACGTTAAAAGGAAGCCAACATACTGAAATAGTAGTTGGCACTAATTATAAAGATCTTGGAATATCAGCCATTGATAACTGCGATGGCGATATCAGTAATAAAATTGTAACAAGTGACCGCGTTAATACTTAAAAAATCGGAACCTATACTATAACTTATAGTGTCCTTGATAGTAAAAATAATCAAGCAACCATTACTAGAATCATTAAAATAATTGTCCGTACTGTCACAAATGGAACCGGAAAAGCAAGAAACGTTTATTTAACGTTTGATGATAGTCCAAAACAAGGAACCACTATCTTATCATTGACATTTTAAAGGAGGAAAATGTTAAAGCCACATTTTTCATAACTAGTCACGCCCTGACAATTTAATTAAACACGAATACAATGAAGGACATACCATTGCAATCCATACTTTTTCTCATAACTATCAAACGTGTTACTCATCAGTTGAAGATTTCTTTAATGATATTAAAAAAGCCGAAGACCGTGTTAAAAATATCACAGGCTATGATCCGAAAATAATTAGATTTGCCGGAGGATCTTCTAATACAGTTAGTCGCCCAAGGGGATCCCGACGACACTTTCCAAAGAAGTTATAAATAGGGGACATCAATATTATGATTGGAATGTTTCATCTGGTGATGTTGGTGAAACCAAAACCACCAGTGGTGTTTATAATAATGTCATTCAAGGTATAAGTAAAAACAAAGCCAATATCATTCTTATGCACGACATCAACGCTTATACTAAAGATGCTTTAAAAAATATTATCAGAAATGGCAAACAAAATGACTATACATTTGATTGTATAACTTCAAGTACCACGCTTTATCATCACCACATCAACAATTAAAGCCACAATCGTGGTTTTTTCGAAGAAAAAATGATATAATAAATATAAGGTGAAGTACTATGCATAAAGAGATAATCGCAAAATTTATAATTTTTACAACATTTCTAATTTTAATTTTTTTAAACATCGTTTATCTTTCAAGTCCTAAAATAACCATTAAAAAAATAAATGAAGAAATCCCTAAAGCCTTCGTTAATCCCAGTACCGATCTTCCGATCAAAAAACATCGCCCAAAAGAAGAAAGAAAAGAAATTATTCCTTCAATAGTATCTGATAAAACAATATATTTAACCTTTGACGATGGGCCAAGCTATTTAACAAACGACATATTAAATATTTTAAATAAAGAAAAGGTTCCAGCCACATTTTTTGTAATAGGCAGCCATATAGATGAATATTCAAATACTGTTAGCCGCGCTTATAATGAAGGCCATACTATTGGACTTCACACATTTACTCATAATTATAAATATGTCTATTCTAGTGATGACAATTATTTTAATGATCTGACACAAATAAACGATAAAGTTTATAATATTACTGGACACCACTCACGTATTATTCGTCTCCCCGGTGGCAGTTCTAATACCGTCAGTAAAAAATATAATAAAGGTATCGTAACTAGAATAACTACAGCCTTGAATAATAACAACTACTATTATTTTGATTGGAATGTCGATTCAGGTGATGCCTCTGGCAAATTAACCAAAGATCAAATCGTTCATAATATCAAACTGAACTTACATCATGGAACTAATATTATTCTTATGCATGATACAGCCACTAAAAAATCCACAGTTGAAGCACTACCAGAAATCATTAAATACGCCAAAGAAAATGGTTATACGTTCGCTAAAATAACCAAAGATACAATGTCAATTAGACACCATATAAATAACTAAATAACCAAAATTATCTAAAATTTTTTTATACTGGTTGACATATAATTTTAAATGGAATATACTTAAAAAGCCTATAATAAAGCTTTTTATTTTCTATAAAGGAGGAACCTATGAAAAACCTGTTTAAATATCTCAAAAAATCTAAATTAGCAATCCTTTTCATTTTCATATTACTTGTAATCCAAGCTTACTGTGACCTATCACTGCCTGAATATACTTCAAATATGGTTAACGTTGGTATTCAGCAATCCGGAATTAAAAATTCAGTTCCAGACGTTATTCGTCAAAGTAAATTAGATAATTTGCTTATTTTTGCTGACGATAATGAAAAGAAAAATGTCAAAGAAAATTATAAGAAATTAGATAAAAATAAAGGGAATATTGATAAATATCCAGCATTAGAAAAAGAAGATATTTATATTCTCAAAGATCAAAAAACTAGTGATAAAAACATCTTAAATGATTTTTTTGAGCGTACCTTAATGATTGACAGTTATTTAACTAACGAAAAAACTGTAGTTCAAATAAAACAAAAACTTTTAGAAAATATGCCAAATGATGGTACTCTAGATAAAGTTGATATCTATACAATTTTAAAACAGATGCCAGAGGAAAACATCAATAAATTACTAAAGGAAGTAAATAAAGAATTAGAAAAAATAGAGCCATCTATTATATCACAAGCTTCTATTAACTTAGTTAAAGATGAATATGAAGCCATTGGTGTTGATACTGGCGATATCCAAACCGATTATGTTATCCAAACAGGGTTACTTATGCTTGGTATTGCCATGATAAGTATGATCTTAACAATCATCGTTGCCTTCTTATCATCAAAAGTTTCAGCTTCTTTAGGACAACGACTCCGCGATTCTGTATTTAATAAAGTTCTTAATTTTTCATCAAGTGAATTTAAACGTTATTCGACTGCATCACTAATAACAAGAAGCACCAATGACATTCAACAAATTCAAATGTTAACAGTTATGCTTTTACGTATTGTTTTCTATGCCCCAATCATGGCAATCGGTGGCGTAATAAAAGTTTTAAATACTAATACTTCAATGACTTGGATTATAGCTGTCGCTGTCGCTTTAATCTTCTTTGTTGTTATGATCCTATTTATTGTCGCTATGCCTAAATTTAAATTAATTCAAAAATTAGTTGATAAAATTAACCTCGTATCTCGAGAAATACTATCCGGATTAAGTGTTATCAGAGCCTTCAGCCGCGAAAAACATGAAGAAAAAAGATTCGATAAAGCTAATGTTGATTTAATGAAAACAAACCTTTTTGTTAACCGTACAATGGCTCTAATGATGCCAGTTATGATGTTAATTATGAACCTAATTATGGTCGTTATCGTCTGGGTAGGTGCTGGTTATATCGATACCGGAAATATGCAAGTAGGGGACATGATGGCCTTCATGCAATATACCATGGAAATAGTTATGTCATTCTTAATGATTTCAATGGTCTCAGTAGTATTGCCAAGAGCCGTAGTATCATTAAACCGTGTTAACGAAGTTATTACAACTAAAAATGTTATCGTTGATCCAAAAGAGCCAAGAGAATTTATTAAAGACAAAAGGGGTTATGTTGAATTTAGAAATGTTAGTTTTCGCTATCCAGATGCCGATTACGACGTTATAACTGACATCAATTTCACTGCCAAACCTGGAGAAACAACTGCATTAATTGGTTCAACAGGAAGTGGCAAAAGTACCGTAATTAATTTAATACCAAGATTTTTCGATACCACAGAAGGTGAAATATTCGTTGATGGAGTTAACATTAAAGATGTAACCATGCATAACCTTAGATCAAAAATTGGTTTTGTTCCCCAAAAAGGTGTCTTATTTTCTGGAGATATTAAATCTAATATTGCTTATGGTAATGAAAATGCTAGTGATGAAGAAATTAATAAAGCTTTAGAAATATCACAATCTAAAGAATTTGTTAGTAAATTGGATAAAGGTGTTGAATCACCAATCTCGCAAGGTGGTAAAAACGTATCTGGTGGTCAAAGGCAACGTCTTTCAATCGCAAGAGCTATCGCAATCAATCCTGAAATATTCATCTTCGATGATAGTTTCTCAGCCTTAGACTTTAAAACCGACTCTAAACTTCGCCATGATCTAAAAACTATAACCAAAGATAAAACTGTAATTATTGTCGCTCAACGCATCAGTACTATTATGAACGCTGAACAAATCATTGTTCTAGATGAAGGAAGAATAGTAGGTAAAGGTACTCACAAAGAATTAATGGAAAATTGTGAAATTTATAAGCAAATCGCTCTATCACAATTATCAAAGGAGGAGGTCTAATATGAATGGTAAATCTGCTCCAAAAGGACCTATGGGTGGTGGCCGTGCAATGACTACCGAAAAAGCTAAAGACTTTAAAGGAACATTTAAACGCTTAATAAAATCCTTAAGTAAATATAAAATTGGAATTTTCTTTGTTGTTATATTTGCCATAGGTAGTGTTATATTTAGTATATTTGGTCCTAAAATATTAGGAAATGCTACTACTGAAATTTTTAATGGACTAGTTTCAAAAGTATCTGGTGGTAGTGGTATTGATTTTACTAAACTTGGAAATATAATTTTGCTTTTAGTTGGATTATATATTTTAAGTGCGATTTTTAATTTTATACAAGGATTCATCATGAGTGGTGTATCTCAAAAATTTTCTTATGATTTAAGACAAAAAATCGCCATAAAAATAAACAAATTACCAATGAAATATTTTGATAAAAAACAATCCGGAGATATCTTATCTAGAATTACTAATGATATTGATACCATCAGCATGAATTTAAATCAATCTTTAACTCAGCTAATTTCTTCAATAACCATGATGATTGGTGTCTTAATAATGATGCTTTCTATTAGTGGCATTATGACTTTAGCTGCTTTAGCGATTATTCCAATTGTCGTTTTGATCATGTTTATCATTGTCAGTAAATCGCAAAAATACTTTATAACACAACAAAACTATTTAGGAAAAGTAAATGGTCATATTGAAGAAATCTACGGTGCTCATAATATTGTAAAAGCATTTAATGGTGAAGAAAAAGCCTCAAAACAGTTTAAAAAATTAAATGATACTTTATATGAATCTGGTTGGAAAAGTCAATTCCTATCAGGTATGATGCAACCAATGATGAAATTCATCGGTAATCTAGGTTACGTTGTAGTCGTTATTCTGGGAGGATTCTTAGTAATTAAAAATAAACTTGAAGTCGGTTCAATTGTTTCGTTTACTCAATATATCAGAAACTTTACCCAACCAATATCCCAAGTATCACAAATTGCTAATTTAATCCAAGCTTTAATGGCTGCAAGTGAAAGAGTATTCGAATTTTTAGATGAAAAAGAGGAACCAGAAGATATTAAAAACGCTTTAGATGGTTCACAAATAAAAGGTAATATTGAATTCAACCACGTATCTTTTGGATACAACGAAGACAAAATCATTATCAAAGATTTTAGTGCCAATATTAAAGCCGGAACTAAAGTCGCTATTGTTGGTCCAACCGGGGCTGGGAAAACGACTTTGGTTAAACTATTAATGCGTTTTTATGACGTTAATAAAGGCGAAATTTCTATTGATGGACACAATATTAAAGATTATCAGCGTAGTAAATTAAGAAGCAATTTTGGTATGGTATTACAAGACACTTGGTTATTTAGCGGTAGTATAGAAGACAATATTAAATATGGCAAACTAGATGCTACCCATAACGAAGTTATTGAAGCATCCAAAGCTGCTCACATCGATCATTACATCAAAACATTACCAGATGGTTATAAAATGGAAATTAACGAAGAATCAAGTAACATTTCCTCAGGACAAAAGCAATTACTAACAATTGCTAGAGTAATCCTTGCTGATCCAAAAATTTTGATATTAGATGAAGCTACCAGTAGCGTCGATACTAGAACAGAAGTTTTAATTCAAAAAGCCATGGATAATTTAATGCAAGGAAGAACAAGCTTTATAATTGCTCACCGTTTATCGACAATAAAAAATGCTGATCTTATCTTAGTGTTAAATGAAGGAGATATTGTTGAACAAGGGAATCATGAAGAACTACTTAAAAAAGGCGGTTTTTACTCTAAACTATATAATTCACAATTTGAAGAATAGTTTACTATTCTTTTCTTGTTACCAAAAAATAAAAAATCAAGAGCAATGGCAAAATAAATAATAATTGTACATCATTTGACATGTCTTTAAAAAGAGTGTATAATCTAAAAGTATGAATTGGAGGAATGAACATGCCAAATTTAATTGATATGATGGACAGAAATACTTTAGAAGCATTTAAAGAAGAATTGACTAACTCAAACTCAATAGAAGAAGTTCTAGCTCGTTTTCTAAACGAATGGAAAAGTATTGATGAACCTATTGAAAAACAAACTGAAACCGTTATCTATAGTGTTAGCTTTGGTTTAAATAGAACTCAGGCAACATTCCAAAAAGATATCAATAATATGGCTCCTTATAGTAAAGTCCAAAATTTTGAGGGAATTAAAGACGCCCAAGGAGAGTGGAAAAATATTTACAACATTGCCTATCCAACAGGGGAAGCAACAACTATAAGTGTCGAAATAGATACTCCTAGTCATCAAAAAGTATTTGACAAAGCCGCTTAAGGCTTTTTTCTTATAGAAAGGGACAATACGATAATAATTGACTCCGATGCTTGTCCAAGTATAAAATTAATCGAGAATACCTCTAAAAAACATCAGATTAAAACTTTAATCTGTCTCATCATATGAATACAAAATTAAGACGTCATAGTTTTAAAATAAAAGGTTCCCAAAAAAGAACTGAAGTAGATGATATAAAATTAATAACTAATTTAGAACTTTTAATTGTGAAAGTCAAAAATAAATGATATAATTAACTAGTATTTATTATATACTTAATTATAGTGGAGGATGATTTATGTTACTTATATATTTAATTCTAGGAATAATTCAAGGATTTACTGAGCCAATACCTGTTTCATCTAGTGGACATTTAGTAATATTTAAAAACATTTTTAATGTTGAAGCATTAAATGATTTGAATTTTGAAATTATATCTAATTTTGGCAGTTTTATTGCAATTGTTATTATTTTTAGAAAAGACATTGCTAAATTAATTAAAGACTTCTTTATGTACATCAAAACAAAAAAAGTTGAATATCAAAGTGGTTTTAAATATTGCTTACTAATAATTGTTGGAACAATTCCGGCAGGCATTGTTGGAATATTAACCAAAGATTTCATTAGTGAACATTTAAGCGATGTAAGATTTGTTGGAATTGCTTTACTAATAACCGCTTTATTCCTATTCTTAATTAGAAAACTAAAGGGACGTAAAAACGATGAACAAATTACCTTTAAAGACGCCTTACAAATAGGTTTATTTCAAGTAGTTGCATTATTTCCAGGAATTAGCCGCAGTGGTGCTACTTTAGTAGGTGGTATGTTCTCAGGTTTAAAAAGAGAAACCGCTTTCAAATTCTCATTCATGTTATATATTCCAATTACCTTAGCCACTATGGCCTTAGGCGTTAAGGATATCGCCGAAACAGGAATTGAGACTAACTTATTAATGTGCTATATTGTAGGAGCAATAGCTGCTTGTATAGTTACATTTTTCGCAACAAAATGGTTTAGAAATATAATGCTTAAAGGCAAACTTATATATTTCGTTTACTACTGTATTATTGCAGGCGTATTAGTTATATTATTTTTATAGGAGAAATGGAAAACAAACCATTTCTTTTTATTTGTATATTGACAAAGTTACAGTAAGGAATTACAATTT
Source organism: uncultured bacterium (assembly GCA_959020415.1). Classification (GTDB taxonomy): domain Bacteria; phylum Bacillota_I; class Bacilli_A; order RF39; family UBA660; genus Coprosoma. The sequence goes on from CAUERX010000004.1 coordinate 10,870, forward strand.
AATTAAGCAGTATAGGGGGAAACAACATGGAACAACTATCACAAATAAATAAACAACTTATCGATTTATTAATTAAAGGAACACCAAATGAATTAATATGTAAAAAATTAGGTATAAACAAAGAAAGTTTTAAACGTAGATTAGAAACGCTAAAAAGATATGGTTATAACATTAATAGGCAAATATATTATAATGGTACGCAAAAATTTGTAGTTTCTAAACAACTACCAAAAGCATTCACGACACTTTATGGCATTCCTGGTAATCAGGTTAGTTTTCTATTTGCCGCTGATCAACACATTGGAAGTAAAAAGGAAAACTTAGATTATGCAAAAATTTTATATCAATTTGCAGTGGACAACGGATATTCTATAATTATAAATTTAGGGGACATCGTAGAAGGCCTGCTAAACCCCCACATGCACAAAACCCATTTAGAACAACTATATTATTTTTTAGAAAATTATCCAAAGGATGAAAGAATTCTTAATATAAATGTATTAGGAAATCATGAAGGAGATTTTACAAGAAGCCTTGGTATAGACCTCCATACACTTTTAAATAAAACCACTGAAAGAGATGACATAATATCTCTAGGTTTTGGCGTCCAACGCTTAAGAATTGGCAGTGACGAAATAACAATGGCTCATCAAGCAAGAGATTTAAAATCAGTTGATGGTACATGTAAAGTTTCTGCCCATGGTCACCGTTATCAATTTAAAGTAGATAATTATACACCAACTATGTTTTGTATGACATTGAGTGATGAAACAAAAGACGGATTTCCTCCAGGTTTTGTCAGTGGTGATTTTCTATTAGATAGCACCGGAAGATTCCATAAGGTCACTTTTACACAGTACCTTATTTTAAACAATCAAATAATAAAAGCTGGCCATAACCATTTTAATTTCAGTACAAGTAGTAATCCAGACACTGAAAAAACTTATAAAAAAAGTACTTTTCACTAAAAAATCACAGTATTAATATATAATTATATTAGGAGGTAAGATTATGAAACTGCTTATTGTTGATGACGAAAAACTAATTAGAGATGTTATTACTGAATACGCTAAAAACGAAAAGTTTGAAACCTTAGAAGCCGAAGATGGTAAAGAAGCTCTAGAAATAGTAAAAAACAATGAAATAGATTTAGTTGTCCTAGATATTATGATGCCCAAAATGGACGGTTTAACATTTTTAAAAGAAATGAAAAAAATTAATAATATTCCCGTCATTATTCTTTCTGCAAGAACTGAAGAATATGACAAACTAACTGGCTTTGATTTAGGCACCGATGATTATTTAACAAAGCCATTTAGTCCAAAGGAACTAATTGCTCGTATAAAAGCCATTTTAAAGCGCTGTGGAACCAATTTAGACAACATGTATGTGTATAAGGATCTAACCATTAATTACGACGCCCATAGTGTCTATATTGACAATAAAGAATTAAAACTTACACCAAAAGAATATGAAATGCTCTGTCATTTTGTTAAAAACAAAAACATTGCTTTATCAAGAGAACAACTTTTAAGTAATCTTTGGGGCTATGATTTTTTCGGAGATGATCGTACTGTCGATACCCATATTAAAATGCTTCGTAATAATTTAGGAAAATACCGTGATTTAATTATCACCGTTAGAGGAGTAGGTTATAAATTTGTCACAGATAAAAACTAACTTAAAAAAATTTAAAAGCCTTATTAGTCAAAAAATAAAGAAAAACAGTATGGCCACTAATATCTGGCTTTTTCTCATTATTTTTTCTGTACTAATTTTAGGTTTTCTATGGTTTTTCCAAATAGTATTCCTAGATAGTTATTATGAACATTATAAGACCAAAGAATTAAACAACGCTGCAGAGGAATTAAAAAAAGATTATGAAAAAAATAACCTCGATTCATTAGAAAGCATTGCTATGAAAAATGGCATTTGTATAGAAATATATAACGAAAACACCAATAATTACAACGGAACATATTTCAATCAAGGCTGTATGGAATTTGGTAATCGAAATTTTGATGTTAAAAAAGATTTTATTAGAAGCGGAGAAAACCAAAAAAAGTACAATCTAATTAACAACAAGTTTCAAAACGAAACGTTAATATACGCTTTAAAATTAGACAATAGTACTTACGCTTTTGTTAATGCATCACTAGTTCCAATGGATAGTACAATTACAATCCTTCAAAGTCAATTAATATATGTTACTTTAGTTGTTTTAATTCTCTCATTTGTTATTGGCTACTTCATTTCCAAAAAACTTTCAAAACCAATTACTAAAATTAGTAAAGATGCCAAAAAATTAGCAGAAGGCGACTACAATGTAATTTTCTCATCAAATGAAGATATATATGAGATAAATGAATTAGTTGATACTTTAAACTACACCAGACAAGAATTATCAAAAACAGAAGAACTAAAACGTGACTTGATGGCCAATGTCTCTCATGATTTAAAAACACCATTAACCATGATTAAAGCCTATGCCGAAATGGTTCGTGATTTAACTTATAAAAATAAGAAAAAACGCGAAGAAAATCTTAATACCATTATTAATGAAGCCGATAGATTAAATCTATTAGTTAATGATATTCTAGACTTATCAGCTTTGCAAAACAGTGAATCAGGATTAACATATGAAGAATTTAATCTCGTAGAATTAACTAATCAAATAATCAAAAGATTTGCGATTTCAACCGAAAAAGAAAACTATAAATTTGTTTTCAAGCATCCAAAAGAAGCGAATGTTCTAGCTGATAAAAAAAGAATATATCAAGTTATTTACAATTTAATAAATAATGCCATCAATTATACTGGAAAAGATAAAAAAGTTACTGTCAGTATTACCGAAAAAGAAAATACATATCTAATCGAAATTACGGACTCTGGGGCTGGCATTAAAGAAGAAGATTTAAAATATATTTGGGATAAATATTATCATAGCGATAAAAAACATAAGCGCAATGAGTATGGAACTGGACTTGGTCTATCCATCGTTAAAAACATTCTCCAAAATCATAAATGCAAATATGGTGTTAGTAGTTCATCAAAAGGAAGCACATTCTATTTTGAAATTGATAAATCATAAAGTCACTTTCTAGTGACTTTTTAACATACCCTAGACCAAGTATATAAAAATTTGGTATAATAAATTAAATAGAAAATTTAGGTGATTACAATGTTGTATTTATTTTACGGAACTAAACAATTTTTAATAAAAAAAGAGATAGAAACAATTCAAAAAACATTCAACCCAATTAATATCAGTTACTATGATTTAGATAATAATTCTATTAAAGATGTTATAGATGATTGTCAAACAATTTCTTTATTTGATGAAAAAAAACTAGTAATATGTGAAAACGCTAATATGTTTACTGGTAGTACAAGTAAAGATGCCGAGATAATTGAGGAATATCTAAAAAATTCCAATCCTAACACCACCTTAATTTTCACCGTCAACAACGAAAAAATTGATGAGCGCAAAAAAATAACTAAAACTATCAAAAAAGAGGGGACCGTTAAAAGTTTTAATGACAATATTAATGCCATAGATCTTGTTAAAAGAAATTTCAAAGATTATAACATATCGCCAGCAACAATCAATTTATTGATCGATAGAGTAAGTTCTAATCCCTTAATTCTCGAAAATGAAATAAATAAAATTAAAATATATAAAGACGACGATATAAATATTACAAACAATGACATTATAAATCTAACTACTAAAACTATCGATATTGATATTTTTAAACTAATTGATTATATTATCAAAGATAACAAAGATAAAGCCTTAGAAATATATTATGAAATGCTAAAAGTTAATGAGGAACCAATAAAAATTATTATTATGCTTTCTAACCAATTTCGTATCATGTATCAATCAAAACAATTATTAAAAAAAGGATTGTCAGAAAAAGATATTGCTAGTATTTTAAAAATACATCCTTACCGTGTTAAATTAGCAATTCAAAATAGCCGAAGTTACGATAGTAAAACCTTACTAACTTATTTGTCAGAATTAGCCAATATTGATATCGATATCAAAACTGGCAAAACCGATAAAGATCTAGCCTTAGAATTATTCATACTAAAAAGATAGAGATTTCTATCTTTTTAATTTTCTTTTACTCTTTCAAGTTTATCATAAATTTCTTTAATACTACATTCATATTTACTAGTATTTTTAGGAATATAATATTTCCTTCCAACTAACTCATTCGGTAAATATTGTTGTTTAACAAAACTCCCTTTATAATTATGCGGATATTTATAATCCTTAGAATTAGTTTTTATATGTGATGGAACTTTACCAACATTGCCCTTACGAATGTCGTTTAATGCTGCATCAATTGCCATATAAGCACTATTACTTTTAGGCGATAATGCCATTTCAACAACTATTTCACCTAAAGGAATACGCGCTTCTGGAAGACCTAAACGTTCGCACGCCATAATACAAGCATTTAATCTTGGACCAATACTTGGGTTCGCTAAACCAATATCTTCATAAGCAATAACACTCAAACGTCTAAATATAATATCTAAATCATCAGCTTCGATTAATCTTGCTAAATAATGAAGAGCTGCATCAACATCACTACCACGAATGGATTTTTGCAAAGCACTAATTACATCATAATAACCATCATCATTCTTATCAATATAGAGGTTAGGTTTATTATTTATCTTTTTAAGTAACTCTAAATCAATTTTAAAATCCGAAGAAGAGTAATATGCCACCTCAAGCAAATTATATGCAAATCTAAGGTCGCCACCAGCCAAAGAAGCAATATAATCTAAAGCATCTTCATCAATTGATAATTTATCCAAATGCTCAAATCCCTTTTTAAGTCCTTCTTTAATATCAGAAATTTCTAAAGGTTTAAGTTCAAATAGTTGACATCTACTTCTTATTGCTGGATTAATAGAATGATATGGATTAGCCGTTGTCATTCCAATTAAAGTAATAATTCCATTTTCAAGATAGGGGAGAAGTAAATCTTGCTTGTCTTTATTTAAACGATGAATTTCATCCATAACTAAAACAAAGCCGTCTATTCTCTTCGCTTTAGTTACCATTTCGTCAAAATCCTTTTTACTATTTATAACCGCATTTAAAAAACCATATTCCAAATTTAATTCATTAATAATTGTATAAGCCAAAGTTGTCTTTCCAGTTCCACAAGGGCCATATAAAATCATTGAAAATATTTTTTTATTATTAACTAAATTTCTTAAAACTTTGTTTTTCCCAATAAGATGTCTTTGTCCAACAATATCATTTAAAGTATTTGGACGAAGCATATCCGCTAAAGGTTTCATAAACATCACCTTTATAAATTATAACATTTATAACATAATAAGTAAATTAAGCAAATATTCTTTAAACGTAATAACCATAAAATTTACCCAACATAAAAGCATAGTAAACTAAAACTATGCTTTTTATATATTTTAAAAGCTAAAAATATAAATATTTGAAACCCAAAGCTTTATAAATAACTGATGCTCTAGGTAATGAGAACAAATTAGCAAACACTAAATTATAAAGCTCATCTAGTAAAAAGATTGTACACAAAGTATAACTAAACGCTAAAAAAACTTTTTTATCGATATGTTTTGCTAAATAAAAGCAAAAGGGAGCAATCAAATACATTAATAGCAAACTAGAAAAACCAAATACTAAAACACTTCGTAAACAAACATAACCATTAATACTTCCAAAACTTAAAATTTCTGAATCATAGTCCCAGCACCTAACACTATTAAAGTGTTCCATGCCCCAGCCGCCAATATATTCTAATATACCACTAGAAACAACACTGATTAAAAAAATCAGCCATGGTTTTTTCCTAAATCTATAAGTTAACAAAAATATCATAACTGCACCAATCGCATATATATTAATCCAAGGTAAAAAATTACCGCCTCGCCAATAAAATTCCTTCATACCGCTATTAAAAAAGTAAAAAATAAATTCATATAAAAATCCAAACACTCCCGCAATAACAATGATTAAACAAATTATTCCAACCATTGTACTACTATCAAAAGTATGATCTTTATTCAAATAATCTTTAAATTTTTCTCTCATATAACTTACTTCCATTTCTACTTTAAGTCCCAAAATATAATATATCTAATTAAAACAGTACTTAAAAAACGAATATATTCGCTTTATAAATTCATATTTTCAAGCTTAATATACTTACTCAAATCGTCTTTTGATAAACTTTCAATTCCAAGAACAATAGTCGCGTAATAATCATCATTAATAGGATAGAAAACATAAGTAACTCTATATGTAAAGCCATCCTCTTTATAATCAATATAAAATGCCATTGTATCTTTTCCATTAATTTTCGTACTATACTCATTTAAAGTATTTTTGTTAGGATACTTCGTATCATATATCTTTTTAATGTATATTTTCTCATTTTTATAATAATCATCATAAGCATAATCTAAATAATAAATAAGGTAATCGCCAAATACATTTTCATATTCCTTATAATCTTCCGTATTGCCATCAGACTCATGATATCCATTAGGAAGTTCAAAAGATAACTTTGTATTATCCAAAGTTAAATTGACGTATCCTTTATCGATTGTTTCCTCTGTTTCAATTTCATTGTCTACATAAGCCGTTAACCCAACCGTCCAAAATATAAAACTCATTGCTATAATAAAAACAAATACTCCGCCGATAACCAATCCCACAATAGCGCCTGTACTCATTCCCTGACGTCTAGGTGGCATTGGAATCTTATTAATTGGCTCTAATAAATGACCGCAATTTTGACAAAATCTTGAACCTTCTTGAATTTTTGAACCACATTTTTCACAAAACATACTCTCACCAAGCCTTCATCTAAATTATTAATGAAATTATATCACAAACATAGCAAAAAACATAACAATAAAGTAATTAAGTTGAATTTTAAAAATTATTCTGTTAAAATTTAATATAGGGTGGTAATGTGGAAACAGAGTATGAAAAAAAAATAGAAGACTTTGAAAGTTATTTACTGTTAGAAAAAAAATACAGCAAAAATACCATTGTCTCATATCAAAATGACCTTTCAAAATTTAAAGAACATTTCATCAAAGAAAAAAAAACATTAAAATCACTTGATAATAATGATTTAAAAGCTTATGTTCAAAGCATTAACAAAAGTATGAGCGCAAAAAGTGTATCAAGAAATATCAGTACTTTAAAAAGTTTTTATAACTTTTTAATGATCGAAAAATATGTTAATAAAAGTCCATTAACAAATGTTATTAATCCAAAGGTTAAAAAAGAATTGCCAAAAGTTCTTTCAGAAGAAGAAGTAATCAAACTTTTAGATTTTCAAATAACCGATAATTATGGTTATCGCAACAAAGCCATGCTAGAGCTCATGTATAGTAGTGGTCTTCGTGTAAGTGAATTAATTAATCTTAAAATAACCGATATCGATTTAGAACTAGAAGCAGTTAGAATTTTTGGTAAAGGTTCAAAAGAAAGAATCATTCCTTTAGGAGCTTATGCTAGTTTAGCCTTAAAAGATTATATAACATATTACAGAGGTAGCCTTTTAAAAAAGAAAAACAGTGACTATCTTTTTCTAAGCAGTCGCGGTGACAAAATGACAAGACAAGCTTTTTTTAAAATATTAAAGAAAATAGCTAAAGAACAAGGTATTAAAACTGAATTTTCACCACACACTTTAAGGCATTCATTCGCAACACATCTTTTAAAACATGGTGCTGATCTTAGAAGCATTCAAGAATTATTAGGTCATAGCGATGTTTCATCAACTCAAATATATACCCACATAAGCAATGAAAAATTAAAAGAAAATTATAAAGAAGCGCACCCTCATGGAAAGTAGGAATTAATAATGAATAAATATATGCAAATAGCTCATGAGGAAGCTAAAAAGAATGCCAAGGAAAATTTTATAAATGGTGGCCCATTTGGTGCCGTTATTGTTAAAGAAGAACAAATTATTGCTCAAGATCATAACAGTGTTTTTAAAGACACTGATCCAACCGCTCACGCCGAAATAAACGTTATAAGAAAGGCCTGTAAAACTTTAAACACCAACGACTTATCAGGATGCACTTTATATACAAGTTGCTATCCTTGTCCAATGTGTTTTGCAGCTATCGTTTGGGCTAACATTAAAACTATCTATTATGGAAACACTAAAAAAGATGCTGATGAAATAGGATTTCGCGATAACTATCTTTACGAATTACTAAAAAATCCAGAAAAAGATTTAAAATTAATACAAATAGATCATGAAGAGACAATTAAAACATTTGATGAATTTAAAGAAAAACCCAATCTATACTAAGGAGTAAACTATGAAATGGAATAAACAAACGTATACAGAGTTTATAGAGTACTTATACAGTAATGCTGATGAGATATACCGTGATTTCACTATAAAGCTATTAAATGACAATAAAACTACAGTCATTGGTATAAGAATACCCCAACTTCGAAAAATTGCCAAATACATCGTTAAAAACGATTGTAAAGGTTTCATTAAGCATAATAGTCATACCACTCATGAAGAGAAACTTTTGCACGGTCTTATTTTAGGATACTTAAAAATAGATAAAAAAGAAGTTTTAAAATTAATTGATGAATTTATGCCTCATAATAACAACTGGGCTATAAATGATACTACAACCAATAATTTAAAAATATTTAAAAATATATCTATAGATTATCTTGACAAATACTTGAAATCAAATAATCCTTGGGAAACAAGATTTGGTTTAACATTATTAATAAGTCATTATGTAAACGAAGATAATATTGATAAAATTTTAAAAATATGCGATAATGTAAAACATGATGACTACTATGTCAAAATGGCTAATGCCTGGCTACTATCAATTTGCTATATTAAATTTTCAAAACAAACACTAAAATATTTAAAACACAATAACCTTGATAATTTTACTTTTAATAAAACAATTAGTAAAATTTGTGATTCTTATCAAGTCAGTAAAGAAGATAAAAGTTATTTAAAGGCCTTAAGAAGATAGGAGAGAGAGAATGAAAGATGTTATATTAGATACAATTGTTGATGGTATAAAACTATTACCATTTTTATTCATCGCATTTTTAATAATTGAACTAATTGAACATAAACTATCAAGCGAAAGTAAAAAAACAATCGAAAAATCCGGAAAATTTGGACCAATTATTGGTAGCATACTAGGAATCTTCCCCCAATGTGGTTTCTCAGTTGTAGCTACAAATCTATATGTCACAAGAATTATTAGTTTAGGTACTTTAATTGCTGTCTATCTTTCAACAAGTGACGAAATGTTACCAATTTTAATTGCCGAACATGCAAGTATTAATGTTATTTTACAAATATTATTAATAAAATTAATTATTGGCATAATATTTGGTTTTATAATTGATTTAGTTATTAAGAAGAAAGATAAAGTCAATTATCACATTTGTGAACACGACCACTGCGATTGTGAACATAGTCTTATAAAATCAAGTTTAAAGCATACTTTAAAAACGTTTATATTTATATTTATTATAACCTTTATCTTAAACACTGCTTTTTATTATATTGGTGAAGATACTTTAAAAAATCTTTTCACTCAAAATAGTTGGTTTACTCCTTTTGTAACCAGTTTAATTGGCTTAATTCCTAACTGTGCAGCTAGTGTGGTCATCACCGAATTATATATCAATGGTATATTAACCTTAGGACCAACTATTGCAGGCTTATTAACAGGAAGCGGAGTAGCATTACTAGTTTTATTTAAAGCCAATAAAAACATAAAGGAAAATCTACAAATTATAAGTCTATTATATCTAATAGGCACTATAGTTGGATTAGTGATTGAAATATTTGTATGACAATGTCATACTTTTTTGTGACAAAATTCATATGTTTATATAGGTGAAACTTATGATTGATACAATAATCCCATTTATCCTAACATTTATTGCTGGATTATCGACATTAATTGGCTCTATTTTTATTTTCTTAAAAATAGATATAAATAAATTGACAAAATATGCTTTAGCTTTTGCTGCCGGTGTTATGATAAGCGTTTCTTTTACGGATCTTCTTCCAGAAGGTTTAAAATTACTACTTAAAAGTAATGATAAAACAAACGCTTTTACCCTTACACTTAGTTTTGTGGTTATTGGGTTAATAATCTCATCATTAATTGATAAATTAGTTCCTGAAAGTAACGGAAACGTCTATGACAAAAAGCTTTACAAAGTAGGTATATTTTCCATGATTGCAATTATTGTTCATAACATACCCGAAGGGATTGCCACCTTTCTATCCTCAAGTGCTAATTTAACCCTTGGCGTATCATTAACTATCGCTATTGCATTACATAACATTCCCGAAGGGATAAGTATCTCTATTCCTGTTTTTAAAGCTACAGGAAGCCGAAAAAAAGCCATAGGATATACTTTGATATCTGGAATGGCTGAACCACTTGGCGCCTTTCTAGCTTTTCTATTTTTAAAACCAATTATCACTGATAGCATCATGGGATGTATATTATCTATAATTACTGGAATAATGATTCATATTGGCTCACTACAACTTCTACCTACCGCCTTAAAATATAAAGAGAAGGGGAGAACCGTTCTATTTTTCATTATAGGCTTTATTTTTATGTTATTTAGTCATTTACTAATGAACAATTAAAAAGAGATAAAATTATCTCTCTCGTTTCTTAAATGTTGTAAATATATTATACATCAGAATATTTGTGCCCAAAACAAATACTAAAATTGACGAAATTTTCACAATAGGTTCTATATCTGACAAACCAATGCACAAGACTACAGCCAAACTCGAAAACACTAAAGCAATAACCGAAAAAAGATAACACTTAAGTAAAATTTCTTTTTTCATTCTATATACTCCTTTAACACTATATTAACTAATAGTGTTACTCTATTATATTACAAAATAGAGGAGACAAATAATTCCAAAGTACATTGTTATTTAATTTTAAATAAGTAATAAACAAAAATAATAATTACAATCACCGCACCATAGCACAATACAAAAGAGGATACAATATCTTTAAAAATAGCTAAATATGCAAGAATCATAGCGCATACAGATGTAATATAAGGTGCAAGCTGAAAATTAAAACTTTTATAATTATTTACGATTTCTTCTAATCGTAAATAATCAGAGTATGTTAAATGCACTTTATAAAACATTCTATTTTTTCCTAGCATGTTAAGTAATCTTAAAAGTATTTTTTTGTTTTCAGTGTAATCACCATCCATATCATTCAAAACTTCTTTCAAATCAATACATTGATTCGCAGATTTAAAATAGTAATACATAAGCATATTGCAACAATATAAATAATTAGAATTTTCTTTTTTAATAAATTTTGCTTTTTCTTCATCTAATTTTGACAAATAAACAAACCTCCCTTTAAAACCCTTAAACAAATTATATCACAAAAAAAGAGTAATAGAGTTAATAAAAAAGCACTTCATTAGTTAGAAGTGCATATTATTATAATTCATTAGTTAACATAATATATATTATAGGAAAAAGATTAATTATTAACTTTTCTAGATTGTATCTCAACGATTTTAGCTAATACTTCTGATGCATTATTAGTTGTAATTTCAGTATAACCTAATTCTTTTAAAGCTTGGACCTTTGCTGCATTGATCTCTAATGTACGGCTCATTTTATCTTCCATTTTTTGTTCAATCTTTTCTACAAAACGCTTATGTGTAGCTGCTATTTTAGATTTACTAGCGCCACCACTATGATAAAGTGTCATAGCTGAGAATAAAATACTCTCAAAGATAAACTGTTCATTTTCATCATATACAAATTCATAAGGTTTAGTATAACCTGCAGCTTTTGACATATAAGCTAATATATAATTAAGCTCACGTGAGTTTTCCATCGTCTGTAAATAATGATATAAATATAATGTAGAATTATAAGCAACATCGTCTTTGTCATCACTTAAACGTTCTTTTAATTCATCGACAATATTATGTAAAAGTTCCTTTTGTTTTTGACCCAATCCATCAAATATTACATTAGAATCGCCAACATCACTTTTAGATGTATTTTCAAATAAACTGTTAATGCGAGTTTCAACATCCATTATATAATCAGTATCAACTTTAATTTTATCTAATTCCTCAGCTGATTTAATTCCTAATATATTTAATAAAATAACCTTTTTATCTTTTGGCCATTTATTTATATCATCTAATTCTAAATAATTATAAATCATCTGTCTAGAAACGCCTAAACATTTAGCTAATTTTACTTTTGATATACCTAATTCTCTTAATATTTCGTTCAATCTTTCCATGATTAAAACCTCCTACTATAATTTTATCATACAGTCGTAAAATGTCAAGTAAAATGTAAATAAAAAGTATATAATAAAATTTATAATTGCTTATTAAAGAAACTTTTTAACAATTGGTATTTTTTTAGCAAAATAAACAACAATCGTTAAAATGATTAAAGTAATCACATCAATAACTATAACACCAAGATATGAATTCCAACTAAGTAAATCTGTAAAAATAGGCATAGCCACTAACCAAGATATAACAAACACGTGAAATAAATAAATACCAAATACGCAATTACTTAAATTAGCAAATAATTTATTAGTTTTTTCTTTTTTAAAACCATTAGATAAATAATATTTGCTTATTATAAACAAAGCTAATGCTGGAATAATAGTAGTTATCAATAGACAATTATCTAACAAGAAATTTGTACCGTTAATTGTATGATTTAGTATTTCAATAATCGTGGCTATTAATATCATAACAACTAAGGAAATGGTGGCTATATTTTTTTCTTTAGCATTTACTTCTTTATTAGCTAGATAATAACCGGCTACAAACAAACCAATATATTGTGAAAACCATATACCAGTAATATATCCACTTAGATACAAACTCTTATGGAAAAACGCTTCTAGAATAATTGTTCCAAAAGAAATAAATGATGGGATTAATAAAAACATTAATATAAAAATTTTAAAATCTTTATCAGAAAAATTATTTATCATTTTTTTGATAAATGGCAATACCATATAAAGTGCTATTATAACATAAATATACCAAGCCCAATATGGAGAATAATTATCTAAATTACCTCTAATTATATAAACTACAACTTCTGACAAATTAAAATGTCTATATATAGCCCATAAAAATGATATCACAATTAAAGGAACTGCAACTCTGAATATTCTTTTAGAAAAAATTTCCTTATAGCTATGTTCTTTTTGCAAAAGCAATGCCCCAGAAACCATCACAAACACTGGAACAGCAAATTTAACCAACATTAATATAAAAGATTTAATTGAAAAAGAAATAATATCATTAGAAATTAAATACCAATATGAATGATTGATAATAACTGCAATTATAGCTAAAACCTTTAAAACATCAAAATAAACACATCTCTTATTCATAACACTCACCATCTTCAAAAGCTATTGATTTCACAATACCACCACCTAGGCAAATATCACCATCATAAAATACACACGCTTGTCCAGGCGTTACAGACTTAATTCCTTGAGGATATTTAACTAGTAACTCATCATCATTCATATTTTCCACTATAACTTGATTGTCAGCTTGACGATAACGAAATTTAGCAGTGCATTTTTTTGGTAGTTCCTCTAACAAATTAACATTTTCAACTATACAGGAAGTACTTAATAGGTATTTGTTATCATCACCAACTGCCACGTACAAAATATTTTTGTCTAAATCTTTCTTAGCTACAAACATCCTTTCCGGTGTTCCGCCAATATTCAGTCCTCGTCTTTGACCAATAGTATAATACATAAGCCCCATATGCTTTCCTAATACCTCACCATTAGAAATATCAATTATATCTCCAGGGATATTAGGCAAATAATTTTCGAGAAATTTTTTAAAATTTCTTTCACCAATAAAACAAATCCCAGTTGAATCTTTTTTATCTGCAGTAATCAAATCATATTCATGAGCGATTTTTCTAACTTCAATTTTTTCCAACTCACCAATAGGAAATAAAACATTTTCTAATTGTTTCTTAGATACTTGTGACAAAAAGTAAGTTTGATCCTTATTAGAATCTACCCCTCGAAGTAACTTACCATTTTTTATTCTTGCATAATGTCCGGTAGCAATATAATCAGCACCTAATTCTATAGCTTTTTTTGCAAACATATCAAATTTTATATATTTATTACACATTATGTCTGGATTAGGAGTTCTTCCCTTTTTGAGTTCATCTAAAAAATAAGTAAACACATAATCCCAGTACTCTTTCACAAAATCTACTCTATATAAAGGAATTCCAATTTTATCACAAACTTTTAGAGCATCATTATAATCCTGTTCTTGAGGACAAATATTATTATTTAAATCCGGATTACCCAAAAAATCACCATTGATACTAGTATCCCAATTTCTCATAAAGAGCCCTATAACTTCATATCCTTGTCTTTTTAGCAAAATAGCAGCTACACTACTATCAACTCCCCCACTCATACCAACTACTACTTTCTTCTTCATATAAACCACCTGTATACATTATACAAAAAAAATGATAGAAAATCCATCATTTCAACAGCGACAATGCGATATTTAATATTTTAGGCATTAAATACACCTCATAAACACTAGTTATAACTAATATTACTAAAGAAAAAATCAAAACGGTTACATATCTATTCATAACACCTTTAAAATCTAAAGTCTTTTTAGCAGACATACATTTCATTATTTTAAAAGAAACAATTAAAGCAAAGGCACTTAAAAGCATAAATATCAATATATTAATAATTTGATGAGGAAACGCATATACAGCTCCCACTAAAATTCCCTTAAGTTTAAAGTTAATTATTATACTCCCGATAGAAAATCCTAAAACAAACGCTTTCATAAAAAGCATAAATATAACTATAAAAAAGCCTATAACCGAAACTCCTAATAACCAAATAATAACAGCAAAACCAACTGTAAAAAATAATGTATTAATTATTGAAGTATCATAATTCAATTTCCCACTTTTCACATTATTAAAAAAATCATTCAAATAGCTTACAACTAATTTTTTATCATTTGCATCAACTATTGCTGAAAAAATTGATCCCGATACTATTCCTACTATTACAATAACCAATAGAAAAACAAAAAGATTCTTATTGATGTGTATACTGTTTTTTAACTTGTCCATATATTTTTTCATAATTTATCTCCTCAATAAATTATATTGTTTTGGAAAAATAATATTCCAAAAAACGAAGAAATATATTATAATTAATAAAGAGGTGAAACCATGAATAAAAAAGTACAAAAGATTACTGTCTGGGTAATGCTTTTAGTTATAGTTGCGTTTTTTATCACTACTATTGTATGGGGGATGAATTAAAAAGCTTGTGTTTATTACACAAGCTTTTTAATATTCAAGACAATCATTTGAAATATAATCTATAACATTTTGATTTGTCTTGTTTGTATAATGAATGCCATCCACTGTTCTAAAATAAATTTCATGATACGAATCACAGTATTTAATATTTTTTAATTTATTTGTCTTTACATTATAATCTAATCGCCTATTAAAATACTCGACCATTTCGGTAGTACGAACGTTATACGGTTGACTAATATTAAGTTTTTTATCGTTAATTGGATTAATAGATAGCAAATAGAACTGTACGTCAGGATATTGTCTTGATAATTTATTATATTCTTCTAAATACCAATTTATTTCTTTATCAACATTTTTAGAATATTGAATATCATTAACTCCCATATTAATCACTACATGATATTTATATTCATTGTTTTTAGAGTCTAATTTTTTTAACAATTTGGGCAATGCTTCTTTATTAAACCAATCTTTCCCCGCACCAATTTGAGCTATAAAACTAAAATTTACTGGAATATTTATTTCATCTTTAGATTTTTCAATCAGTTGCATCCTAGAATCACCCACAATTATTACCTTATTTTTGGTTATATCTTTTAATTTAATATCTTCACTGACTTCATATTTTCTATTTTGAAGTTGTAGATACTCAGGTATACTGCATTGACAACCTTCATATTTTTTATCATTTATAATCGTAAAAAATATGAACACTACGAAAATCAGAAACACAAATGAAGATAAAAAAACTAAATACTTTTTAATTCCTACATAAATATTATTTAATTCATTAGTTGTTTTTTTCTGAATTACATAGGTCAAAATAAGACACAAAAAAATCACAAAGTAGCAAAAAATATCTATATACTTTGTATGACTAATAAGAAATAAAAAGTTTTCATCACAAACCCTCAATAACATATCTTTTAATCACCGCCTAATATATTATCACATTTTAGTAAAAATTCCAAATAAAAACATGTTTAAGTAAAACATATTTTTATTTACTGCCTCGCTTATCCTTCTCTGTCTCTTGAATAATATAAAGCGGTCTTTGTTTAACTTCCAGATAAGTTTTTGCTAAATACTGTCCAATAATTCCAGTACACAGCAATTGACTACCTCCAATTAAAAACATTATACAAGCCATGCTGGGCCATCCACTAGTTGGATCACCTAAAATTAAAGTTTTTACAATAATAAGAATAATAATTAAAAACGCGATGATACAAAATAAAATACCCATTACTGAAGCAATTGCTAATGGAACTGTGGAAAATGCCACTATGCTCTCGAGAGAATATAAAAACAATTTAAAAAACGACCATTTTGTTGTTCCTGCAGCTCTTTCTATATTTTCATATTCAAGCCATTTTGTACGATATCCTACCCATGAAAATATTCCTTTGGAAAAACGATTATACTCTGTTAACTCTAAAACAGAATTAACCATTTGTCGTGACATAAGCCTAAAGTCACGAGCTCCATCAACAATTTCTGTTTTTGAAATTTTATTAATAATTTTATAATAAGTTCTAGCAAAAAAACTACGAATGACCGGTTCCCCTTTTCTGGAAACCCTTCTAGTTGCTACACTATCATAATCACCTGTTTGCAAGATTTCATACATTTCCTTTAATAATGATGGAGGATCTTGTAAATCAGCATCCATAATAGCCACATAGTCACCAGTGGCCTCTTTTAATCCAGCATACATCGCTGACTCTTTACCAAAATTACGTGAAAAAGAAATGTAACGAACATTCTTATTGCTTGATAATTCCCTCATTAAATCTAATGTGTGGTCAACACTACCATCATTAACAAAAATTATTTCAAAAGAAACTTTTGGCATAGTTTTTTCAACTTTTGATACTTCCTTGTAAAATAATTTAATAACCTCTTCTTCATTATAACAAGGAACCACTAATGAAATTTTCATAAAAACACCTCTCAAAACTAACACTAGTATAACATTTTAATACTTTAGGTACAAGACAAACTAGAAAAAAGCTATATTAAAATAACTTTTTTATTCAAAAATATTATATCCCAAATCCATATCAACCTTAGTAAAAATACCATTAATGTTTCCGTCTGAAGCAAACTGCCAATACTTATATGGGGTTAGATTATAAGTAGGACGTGTATTTATCGCTTGCGCAAATGTATTCACCCCGTTAGGCCACTCCGCTAACCATATTTCATATTTTTTAGATAAAGCCACAGAGTCTAATTTATCAGTAAGCCACATCTTGTTAGCATAGATCCCACAACTATATCCGTTATTTTCAATCGTTGAACAAAATTTATCTGCTACTAAAGTCAGTTTTTCTTTACCCACATTAGCCACGCTCTTATCTTCAATATCAAGAAAAACTTTCGTTCCTAAATTAGGATGATAATTATTAGCTTTAATTAAATTAATAAGTCTAAGCATATGTTTAGCTTCTGATACTGCACCAGTACCACTAGCATTGTCAATATCACCAGCATAAGAATAAAGATAAAGTCCGTATGGAATATTATATTTTTCACAAGCTGCTACATTAGTGGCAAACATCAAATCATCTTGATAGCTCCAATCACCCCCATAGCCAGCTCTTATTATTACAAAGCCCAAATCACTTTTAGCGATTTTTTCCCAGTCAATATTACCTTGGTGATAGGAAACATCGATACCAGTATATACTTTGTTATTTGTATTTTTTGAAAGCTTAAATTTTTGACCATTGCCACCGTTAGAATTAGCAACTTGAATATTTGCGCCACTAACTAATTTACCATTAGCAACGTCTAAGGTCAGACCATTTACTTTAGAAACCAAAGAAACATTACCATCTCCAAGATCTTTAATCATCCACTGCTGACTAGCGCTATTATTAGATCTATACATTTGAACATTTGTCCCACTAATCATTCCACCACTAGCAACATCTAAAACAAGATCAGGATTAATTGCACTGGCAATTGAATAAAAACCATTATTCAAATATTTTAAATACCATATTTGTGCATTAGAATTATTTGATTTATAAAGTTGAACATTTACTCCATTATATTTAGCACCCGATGAAACATCAAGAACCATTGAAGTATTAATTGTCGAAGAAATTGTATAATAACCATCCTCATAAGAACGACCTTGCTCATTTTTTACCGCAGGTGTAAAAGTAAATTTCTGAGCATTAGTCCCATTACTAGAATATAATTGAATATTAGTCCCTTCGGATGTGTGACCACTTTTAACATCAACATGACGACCATCTAAAGCTGTGATAATAGAATACTGATTACCACCTAGATATTTTATTATCCATTTCTGAGCTTTCGAGCCATTTGACGCATAAAGCTGAACATTAGCACCATCATATGTTTTAGCCCCTGGTACATCTATAGCTTTACTATCATCCAAAGCAGTTTGTATAGTATAATAACCACTTCCAATATATTTTATCCACCATTTTTGTGAATTTAAATTAGCATTTTTTTCTAATTGTACATTTGCATTATTTACCGAAATATCTTTATCTAAACCAACAACCATGTTTGAATCTAAAACACTATTAATTGTATATAAACCATCGCTCAACATATTAAATTCTACTTTATTAAATTTAAATTTTTGGGCATTAGTCCCGTTAGCATGATATAATTGAACATTCGTACCATTAGAGTCTTTTGCCCCACTTATATCTAAAAATAGATTATCCAACTTGGATACGATATTATAATAACCATTACCTAAATCCCTTAATATCCATTTTTGAGCGTCAGTTCCATTGTTTTGATATAACTGTACATTTGCATTATTCATAGCTTTTGCGCCTGAAACATCAAGAGATTTTCCAGGATCCAAATGACTGGTTATTGAATAATAACCATTATTCAAATATTTAACATCCCAAATTTGTGCCCAACTATCGTTAGAACTATATAATTGCACATTAGTACTATTTGCAGTTCTCCCACTCGTTAAATCTAACACAGAATTATTATTCAAAGCTGTAGATATAATATAAGAACCATCTGCTAATGATTGTTTAGAATCAACTATCGGAATAAATTTAAATTTCTGAGCATTAGTCCCATTACCTTGATACATCTGAAGATTGACTCCATTATAATTTTTAGCACTATCTACATCTAAATATAAATTATTACAATTTGAAATTACATAATAATATCCATTTCCCGCATACCTAACAAGCCATTTTTGAGCACTAGTATTATTATAACTATAAATTTGAACATTTGTTTTATTAACTTTCCCAGCACTTTTAACATCTAAAACAGCATAAGATGCCGCCGAACTAGAAATAACATAATAATCATTGCCAAGATGTTTTACATTCCATCTTTGCGTCTTTAAATTATTATCATTTTCTAAATTAACATTAGAAGGTTTAGTAAAATCTCCACCTTCAATAGTCATTACCATATTATCAGATACCGCACTTTTAATTTTATATTCGCCATCTTCCAGTGCGGGAGCAGCATCAACACTGCCCATACAAATAAAAAACATACATAAAAAGGGCAATAAACAAATTAATTTCTTCATTTTTTTCTCCTATCTCTTAGAATAAAATACAAAATTCCCATATAACGGAATCATATCATCAGATTTTTCAGAAACGATTTTATAATCAATATCCTTATCTCTCAAATTAGCCAGCAAGCCAGTAGAACGCTCATACGCTATATATACATCTATTTTCTCGCCTCGAACCTTATTTAACTCCATTCTAGAATAACCGCTTGATTTTAAATCATTATAACAAAAGCTAGAAAAACAAAGAACGGCATTCCTAAATACAATAAACGAAAAACATAATAAAACAAGTTTATAAAATATTTTATCCTTTGAAGCAAGTAAAATCATAGCAATTATAATAAATAAATATAATTGCGGCGCATATCTAGCCCACCAACTATCTGACAAGAAAAACATTAATAATACAGTAATAATTATTGGAATAACATAAAACCACGCATTTTTATTTTTTGTATAAATATCGTATCCAATCATATATATTATGACAATTAATGAAATTATAAATATACCACTAAATAAAACTCCATATCCACCTATTCTCGTATCATAGCCAATGTTTTTTACTTCATTATAACTATATTCGAAAGGAGTTTTAAGCTTAGGCTCTCCTCCATTATATGCTCCAATATTTTCGCTCCAAGAAAATATTGAATAAAAATTTTTTTCAATAGGACTTTTATCCGCAAAAGATTTTGGCTGTAAATAAGTAATAATATCTACCTTATCTTTACCCATTAGTGGGTAAAGTGGATTACCATTAGTAACTGTATTTTTAATATAAGAATTGCTGCCTACCAGCCCAATAGATACTATTGCTACAATAACAAAAAATATTGTATTCTTTTTTAAATTGTCATATTCTTTATTTTTAATTTTAAAAATAATATAATAAATAAAATATCCTAAGCAAAACAAGCCACTATAAGCAAGTCCTGTAAATTTCACATTAACTATCAAAATTATTAAAGAAGTTAAAATGCTTTTAATCTTCCAATCATCATCTTTTCTTATAAACAAATACATAAACAAAATAATTAAATATAAAAGCAAACCTAAGAAGCCGTCAACATAATAAGAAAAGACCTGTGACATTGTAATTGGATTAATAGATACCAATAATCCAACAATAATATTCAAAATTTTCTTATTAAGCAAAAGGTGAAGAATGTATGAAAAAATTGTAAAAGCAATATAAATTAATAATAAATTATAAAATTTACCAGTCTCAATATCGCCAGTAATTTTATATATATCGCTTGCAAGAATCCAGGTTGTTTTTGGATAATGTTCAGCCCACAATTGATGTTTATCAGTTAAATCATGAGCTTCGGCAAAGTCTTTGTAATCATCATATATTGGGTTCCAACCAGTAGTCAAAGCCGCTACAGTTTCTTTATGATACGAATTCCCATCATCAGATTGATCATATACATGACCAGAAGCTAAAATCGAAACAATTAAAACAACTATTGATATAAAAAACGTCAAAATAAGACTTTTTATATTTTTTTCAAAAATAAAATAAAAAATTACACCACTAATAATACAACTAAGTGGTAGATGAAAACAAGAAACAGGTATATTAAATAACCACAAAAGCGACGTTAATAAAACCAAAACTCCTAAAGTAATTATAAGATAAACACCACTATTGTACAAAGTTTTCATTACATTTTTATACATAAACTATTGTCCCCTATTCTATAGAAAATAAATAAGTGTCATTAATATTATAGCATATCCTAATATTAATGCCAATAAAGTTTTATCATTATAAACAACCTCAATAGGGTCGCCATCTCCACCTATTTCAACATCCATACTGTACTTCATTAAAATAATAATAATCAACGGCACAGTCCAGACAAGTAAAGGTAAAATTGTATAAGACATAGTCCAAAGCGAATAAAAAACTATTCCGATTGCTAAACACATATACATATTTTTATCTAAAAAATCTTTTGAATAATATTTTAAAACTTCCCTGGTTTCATTATTAGTCATATTAATTTCATTACGTCTCTTCCCTAAAGAAAAGTAAAAAGCAAAAGACACAACAGTTAAATAAAGCCAATTAGAAACTTCAACATCAATTACTGAGCCACCAAATAATACTCTTATCAAAAATCCAGCTGTTAAAATAGAAATATCAATAATCGGAATATTCTTAAGGCCTAAACTATATAAAACATTAATAATTATATATATCAAAATATATATTAAATTATAAATTTCACATCCAGAAAAATAGAAGAATAAAATAGACAAAATTCCTAAAACAACGATTACAAAATAAGCATTCCTAATCGAAATCCGCCCAGCGGCAAGTGGCCTATTTTTCTTTGTCGGATGTTTTTGATCTTTTTCTACATCTCTTATATCATTTATTACATAAATGATACTAGCCGCAAAGCAAAAAGAACAAAACGCGAAAAATGCTTTAAAAAATAATTCATTATCAAAAAAATTACAACTAAAAACTAATGGTAAAAATATAAGCAAATTCTTCAAATAATGTTTTACCCTAATTAACTTAAAATACTCTCTCATACACACACTCCTATTTTATTTCAAAATATACTTAAAAATAATATTTTCCTCATCATACTTTGTAGAAAAATTTGATGCAAAAAGTCTCGCCCCATTACCTTCTAATTCACCATAAGTTTTCCAAGCATCACTTCGATTTTTATTGATATCATAATTACCATTGTTAAAAGTATACTGTATAGACCTATTAATTTCGTGAATCCCTGTTACCGATGACAAAAGAAGATAAACAACAATAAGATAACAAGACATTTTTTTAATATCAAAATTATTTAGTCTTTCAATTACAAATATTGCTAAAACCATCAACGCTGGCAACGATACTCGATTTACAAAATCACTACCACCGCCAATATAAAAAAATGGAATAATAGATAATATTAGTAATAAACCAATTATATGTTTATAATTTTTCTTATTGATAATTAAAAAAGCAATAATTCCAAATTCTAATAGCCAGAATAAAATATATTTTCTTAAAATATCGCCAAATACACCATATTTTGAAAATATAAGTCCTTTAGGCTGACCACTTGGATTTATTAAAAAGAATAAAGCCACAAATAAAACTACAATCAACACCAGTAAATTCTGTTTTGAAAATAATTCCTTGAAATTGTCAAACACCTTAGTCTTTAAATTTTCACCATTAAAATTATAAAATCCAAAAACAAGAAAAACTAATAATATTAAAAATAGTCCAACCGCTGGAAAAGGCGCAAACAATAAAATAAACAACATATATATTCCAACATTAGCAAAACCTTTTTCATTTAAAAGCATGGAGACAATAATCCAAGTAGATACTCCTTGATTAAAAACCCAAAACAATTGAGTTATAGTAGAAGAGGTACAAAAATATTTAGACCATGTATCAATATGTGTAATAAAATCAAGTTTAGTTGAATCAGTTAAAAATTGTCCGATTACATCTAAACCACTAAAAGCCATGAAAATAAATAAGTAGTTAATTCTAATTTTAGAAAATAAACGGCATAAAAAGTAATAAAATATAATAAGGCCAACTAATTGATATATAAACAAAAATAAATTAGCAGCATCAAATCCAAAAACTTTACCAACCATAGCTGAAGGTAACCAATATGAAAAATAATAACTTAGATATCCTTCGTCACCGATAGTCTCTATCCCAGTTTTATCATCATAATCATATTTAACTGGAAAATCATAATCTATTAAATCATGTAACACTGCATTTCTAGCATTATGATCCCAATTTTGGAAAAAATAGCCACCTATACCAGATAAAAGATTAAAACCAATAAGTAACAAAGCAACAATAATCCATTTTTTAAAATTAAAAATTTCTTTATACTGTTCCTCTGTTTTATAATTAATCTTTTTTAAGAAAATAATTAAAATAATAATTAACAATATACAAAGAGGAATTGATATATATAGTTTATACCAGCCAAGTAAAAATATAAAAAGAGGTATAGCAAAAAAGGAAAAACCTAAAATATACATTAACCTATCTATTTTCTTATATTTTTCTAAATTCACATCCATTACCTCTCTTTATGAAAAAACAAATATAAAACTTTACCCCAAAATTTATTAAATAATAATAAATATAAACCTTTAACATTTCTATAGAAATATCTATTTCTTCTATATTTGGGAAAATTAGTATGAACTCTTTGAATAACTAAATTTAAAGCATTTAAATATTCGCTTCTATCAAAATTTATAGCTCGT
This sequence comes from uncultured bacterium, assembly GCA_959020415.1. Lineage (GTDB taxonomy): Bacteria > Bacillota_I > Bacilli_A > RF39 > UBA660 > Coprosoma. Next base: position 35,143 of record CAUERX010000004.1, read on the forward strand.
ATTATAAAAGTTGCATACAAATATCTAACATAACAAAATTCGATTTCTTCCTTATACTGTTCGAAATAATCGTTATCTTTATAGTATTTAATTAAACCATCGAAATTAGAAATATAATCATATATTCGTTTATCATAGTTTCTAGATTCAGAATTATCCCTTTGATAATAATAATATTCCTGTTTATCTATATAGCCAATAGTCTCGATTTTTGGTAAAACACGATATAAAAACTCTACATCTTCAGCGAAAATTTTCTCTTTAAAAAATATATTGGCAATTTTTTCACGCTTATAAATTTTGTTCCATAAAACAGGGAACATTCTAACCATATACCTTTTTTTAGCCAAATCTGAAATAATATCCTCATTTAAATCAATTTTACCATTCCAATTTTTGCTTTCATTAGTATACCAAAAATTGCATTCTACAATGTCAAAATTACCAGAACATGCTTTATTATATAAATCGGCATACATACTTTCTAAAATAACATCATCACTGTCAACAAATCCAATATAATCACCAACTGCTGCACAAAGGCCTTTATTTCTTGCTGCTGCAGGTCCTCCATTTTCCTGTTTTATCAATTTAATAACCTCAGGATTATTATTCGCATACCCTTTTAATATTGAATATGTATTATCAGTAGACCCATCATCAACTAAAATTATTTCCAGTTCTTTAAGACTCTGATTCAATAACGAAGTAAGAGTCTTTTCAATATACTTTTCTGCATTATATACAGGTACAACCACACTAACTTTCATTTTCGTCTTCCCCATTCTTAGCAAAGCTAAGAACAAAACCTGCAATACATCCTAAATATAAAGTAATTATTAACTCATCAATAATGTGCCCACTAAAATAAGAAACACCAAGTGGCAATAAAAGCATCGCCAAAGTAGTCACTGTAAACAAATTAAATTTTCTAGTCTTAATAGATTTATAGAATCCATAAATTGCAATCAATATATATGGAAGTAAAAATAAAATTATGCCTACTGCTCCAATAGTATAAAAATGCACAACAAAATCTTTCTCTAAATACAATTTAGCATTAATAAAGCGACTATATCCTAAACCAAAAAGCGAACGTGATGCGTTTTCATAAGTATCCGCTACATCATCAGTAACCAATTGTTGGGAGTTCCTATTTCCAACTCTATCAGTAGGTGACACATCATCTAAAACATATTGCCAAAATTCCTTATGATCTTCATATGGGTAAATTTCATTAAAATATATTTCATTCATACCAATATACTCAAGCATTTTTTTAGTAGGAACATTATTATCCTTCATAGTTTTTAACTCTTGAGGTGTTTTTTCATTATGAACACCATTAGAATTTACAATTGGAGCATGCGACATAATAAGCAAGCCAAAAATCATAATTAAAATAACTACTCCGAATTTCTTAAAATCAAATTTTATATTTTTAATAATAAAAACAAAAAATAAATATAAAATTAACATCATAACAAATATTAAAGCCCATCCATAAGAAGCCACTCTAGTTCCTAGAATAATCATAGCAACAGCCATTAAAACAGTTATTATAATTCTAGATTTAGTAATTTTATCAAAAATAGAATATATACAAATCGGTAACAATATAAAGGTCAGACCACTAATTTGATTTGCCGAATTAAACCAACCTTTCCCTGCTAAATCCTGGGGTGGATATTTATTGTTCAAAAACCAATCAAAAATATTTCCTTTAATAACTCCACCACCATAAGAAGCTAGTGAAAATACAATAACGTTAGAACCTACAATAATTATAGACACTATTGCACTAACAATTAAAAATAATTTTAGAAATTCTTGTTTTTTCAATTTTAAGCTATATGTTATATAAATAATAGCTAAAGGTAATAGCATCCTAATAATATAAAATAATTCTGTTACAACACTATAGCTAAATGTCTTATATCCTGTATTATCAATTCCGGAACTAACAAAATGATGAAATACTACATACAAGACAATAATAAGTCCATAAATAATAACATTTTTCCGATTTTCTCGCTGATTTTTATTAAAAAACAATAATAAAAACAAAAAGGCAATTATTATCATTCTAATAATCGTTGTTGGCGAAAAATGAAAAAAGTTAATAACTTCATCCGTATATAAAAGGAAACAATCTAAAAACGGTTGAATTATTAAAAATATTAATAAAATTTTCTTTAAAATTTTCTCATCGGTTAATCTATTCACATTAGTTCTCCTTTAACACTTGTTTTATTTTTACAATTATATTTTCAATATCATATTCATAGTTATCTAAATTCTTTTTTAAATCAACTAGTTTCTCCGGATGTATAATTAAATTTTTAAGTCCATCAAATAAACCTTCTGCACTATTTTCAACAATGATTCCATTAACATCATTTTTAATTATGCTTTCAGTTGCAGCAGTTTTAGTTGCCAATGCTGGAACATGCAAAATCATTGATTCCAAAACTACAAGCCCAAACGCTTCGTATTTTGAAGGTAAAACAAGCAAATCCGAATTTTTAATTTCCTTATAAGGATTATCCATCTTACCCCAAAACTTAACACCTAACTCATATCTTTCATTTAATTCCAAAACATTATTCATATCAGGGCCATCTCCAATAACATTAATTACTAATTTATTAGAAAGCCCCTCTTTTTTTAATAAAGAAACTACTTCCAAAAACCTAGTATAAGCTTTAACCTGATGAATTCGCCCAACTAATACAACATTAATCTTATCTTCAGAATACACTATCTGTGGTTTTTCCTTTGCTTTAGTAATAATTTTATTAGCGTTCACTATATTTGGGATAACTGTTATATTATTGACTGTATAAAATTCAGTAAAAGCTTGTTTTACTCCCTCTGACACAGCAACAAAATTATCAAATTTTGGTATTACCTCTTTAAATAATTTATTATATTTATTATTTGGATTATTTTCACCATATTCGTAATGAAGCCAATGAATTTTTTTATTGCTATCACCAAAAGCAGTAAATATAGCAGTAAAGCCATCCTTAAAAGCTAATTCGATATCATAATGTTTAGTTAATGTTTTTTTACGTTCTTTTTTTATTCTTTTTTTAATTAAACCTGTTTTCATTTCAAAAACTAATAAACACTTACGAAAAATTAAACTAATTTTTTTTGATTTGAAAGCTTCCTTAATAGTAATATCTACACCATCAAAATATTTAGACCCATATATAATATTAACTTTATCCTCGAGCTGTTCCAATCTAGTTCCATTATTGTGAAGAACTAAAATATCAGTATTATAATCTGAGAAAATATTAAGTTCTATCATATCTTCAAGCAAAATCGATACCCCACCCATTTTTCTTTCATCAACAACTATTAACAAATTAGGTTTCACTTAACATCACCGCCTAAACATTTAATATTTTTTTTAACAATTTATATTTGCCTTTATATAATAAATAACAAACAATTTTATATTTCAAAGATTGCTTTTTATAATATTTATTTTTTTGCCAACTAGGGAAAATACCCATCATCGTTTTATTAATCTTAACAAGACTATCAGAAGCTTCCGAAAAAGGTAAAAATCTCAAAGAGGCATCGTGAAGTAAATGGGTAATATATAAATATTCAATCTCATTATGAAAATAATTAAACCTATCATTGGTCTCAAAGATTGAAATTAAGTGATTTAAAGAAGAAAAAATATCTTCCATCTTACCAGAATATTTTAGTTGATTCATTAATGAGTTTGTTCTTTGATAATAAATATATAACGGTTTATCAACATAACCAATTTTTTTAGCAAAAAGTCCATATGCTGGAACAACAGCAACATCTTCATAAAAATCATTTTCATAAAAATATAAATTATTATCAACAATTAATTTACGTTTAATGAATTTGCCCCAAGGTGCCGGAAAAGAAAGAATAGACTCTTCAACTAAATCACTCGACAAATTTGGTTTTGCAGAATAATATTTTTTTTCATTGCCTTGCTCATAATAATAATCACAAATGCACAAATCAAGCTCCTCTTCTGTCACCTTATCATATAAAATTGTAAACATCTTTTTATCTATATAATCATCGCTATCAACAAAAGTAACATAATCACCACTAGCTTTTTGCAAAGCAGTATTTCGAGCTTTAGCCGCTCCACCATTAGTTTGATTAATAACAACAACTCTAGAATCTTTTGAAGCATATGAGTTTAATATTTCCAGAGTATTATCTGTTGAGCCATCGTTAACAACTAAAATTTCATAATCATTAAAAGTTTGGTTCAATATGCTATCTAAAGTTTTTTCGATAAGCGATTCTGCATTATATGCAGGAACAATAACAGTAAGTTTTGGCATATTTTAATTTCCTACCTTTCGAAAGAAGATTTTTGTGGTAAAATTTTTTCAAAATGCTCTGCTAATTCTTTTTTTGCTTTTTCATAGTCGATACTTGTATCACTATCATTTATACAAATTTGTTCAACTTCTTGATTTTCAATGCATCTAAATAATTCTTCATTATGATCAGACAAATTATAAAATCTACCAAATTTTTTATATGATTTTGGTTCGAAATTTCCAGAATAAATTTGCCACAATTGAAATGCGTACTGATTTACATCCGTATCGCTTCTAAATTTAGATAAACAAGTTGTATCTAATGTTTCTTTTTCAACTTTCCATAATTCCTCAAATGTACTTTTTAAAAATGGCGCGGCCGTATGCGAATTATCAAAACCGGCCATATAAGGCCATTTATTTAAAAGCAAAAAACGTAAATTTCTCTTTCCATATTTCAAGTTAAAACATTTGTTTCTTTGCTTTTTAATCACATTACGTTTATTAAAATGTCTGCAAATAAGCATTTTATCATTAAGCAATATACGTTCAAAATTAGGATCAGTATTTTCATCGCAATACGGAATATTATCACGCCAAATATCGCAAGGAAGTCCGTTTTTGAAGAAATATTCAGGATCAATTTTGTCTATTAAAAACATATCATCATTGAAATAAACAAACTTGTCACTTAAATTTTTAATTCTAAATAAATTAAGTTCAATTGGATGAGAACTAAATACAGGCAAATATTTAGAAGGTATAAAATCTTCATGTTTTACAATATTTAATTTAGGATTTGAAATATCAAGCCATTCAGGTACATGACCCCATGTAACAAAATGAATTTGATTTACCCATGGAGAAAATTTTTCAACTGCCCTGAACCAATATTTTAAAACACCCATATCACGATATCTGTTAATTGCATTAGTAACATCCTCCTTCTTAGGAGAATACTTATTTTTTTCTTCTAACCAAGCAGGGTCACTACCATCAACCCATGCTATTACAAAATCAATTTTATCATGCATAATATCAACTTCCTTGTATTCCAACGGCTTTATATATCGCCGATGTTATCTTATGGTTAATAGTTTTTAGTTCTATATCCTGATCAATATTATAATATGTCTTGAAAACTTTGCTATGGTATTCACCCCAAGGTCCTCTTGTCCAAATATATGAAATAATTTGATCATAAACTTCGACTTGCTTTACATTTTCATTTTGTAGTTGTTTTTCTATATAATCTTCACGATCCTTATTCATCGAAAAAATCAGGCTAAACATAAATATAAAATAAATAAGTAAAATTACTAAAAATGCATATATTAATTTATTAAATTTTGGGTTAAAACTATCTTTTAAAATTCTAAGCGAAACAATTAAGAAAATTATTTCCGTAAATATTGCTACCCTTTCACCCCAAACTGGCACCACAAGCATTGAACCTAAAGCACACCCAGCTATTAATACAAGAAAAACCAAAAAATTTCTTTCTTTTTCATTTTTCACCAAGTAAATAATCGAATAAAAGAATAACCCAACAAAGAACACCCAGTAAAAAATAAAATACCATCTATCAACATTGAATGCTCCCCAAAGTTCTACATATTTATTAAAATAACTATTAAAATCAAAAGGTATCATCATATAAATATTTTGAATTACTCCTAAAATAGGAATTATCAAAAATAATATAATCTTATACAGTTTTACCTGCTTTAATTTTAAAACATACACTATCGCTAAACTCATCATTATTAAAACTATAATGTTTCTAGTAATTGCATAGCCTATAAGGTTAGGAATATTATGAAAAATTCTTCCTATTAAACTTAAACTATAAAACTCTGCCTCGGTTGTTGTCCTTGAAGCTGTTCCGGGTGACAACAACATTATTGCTAATGAAACAATAGAGAATATTATTAAAATCGAAAATTTTACTAGTTCTCGCTTATCGGCTTTTCTATTCATTATTAACCATAAAATATTTCCAAAAACAAAAGCTAGTCCAATATTTTCAACAAACATCGGTGTAATTATATTAACTACTAACAAAATAAAATATTCTATCTTACTAAACTTAAATTCTTTTTTTTGATATAAGTAGTAAAAATAAACTAAAACAATAACTGCTGGATATAAGTAAGTCACACTTCCAGCCACCCATGTATATGTCTGCGAAAAACTAGACGTATTTAATAGTAAAAGCAATATTAATGGAATAAAATATACGACTTTATTTTTTACATTTCCAAGAATTTTGTTGGCAATATAAACTACTAAAGTAAGTAAACCAGATGTCGCGATTACAAAAAGAATATGGTGATAAGTCAATATGTAAATAAAAATTCGACTTATAAACCTTCCTTCCCAAGAAAAATACATCCCTTTAGCTGCCGATAAAACCATATGAAGTCCTTGTTGTCCAACAGGATAATTTCCCCAATCATCACCACTTATTGGCGCCAACGATAAAATAATTACAAAAAATGCAAAAGTTAATATATATATATATATATAATTATTTCTAATTTTTTCTTTCATGTTTTTCCCTCTCTACTATACTAATTATTATCGATATAATCTTTAAGATTTTTTATTAGCATCTCATTATTCTTTTGCCATTTTTTTGGTTCAAATCTTTCTGCTTGTTTTAAAACTTCACCAAGATCATCATTTTCCATCAATCTCAATATATAACCATTTTTATAAAAATTATTAACTATCTGTAACTGGTGATCATTAGTGTGCTCTTTAAATTTTGCGAGTCTTGGAACTGCAATTATTTTTTTGTCTTTTCTTAATCCCGACAAAATATTTCCTACACCCCCATGTGTAATAATTAAATCACACTCATCTATAATCTCATTGAATCTATCAGTATTAATATAATCAAAAACAGTCATATTTTTAGTTTTGTAATCAGTACAACCTGCTTGTACCACTACTTTATCTTTAATATTACCTAATTGAATCTGTTCGTCAATTTTTTTTAACAATCGTCCAAAACTTTTATCCTGTGTACCTAACGTAACAAATATCATATTAACCTCCTAAAAAACACTACCCCAATATTTAGCTTTAGGATACAACTTAAGCATGTCTTCCCATTGAACCAAAAATAAATCGGCAAATTTATATACTAATTTTCCAGTAATTGTTTTCGATGACATATTAGCAAAAGTTTCAATAAAAATAATCTTAGAACCAAAAATTTTACCAATACAACACATAGGGCCAGCAATATGAGCCCCTGTAGTAACAATATATCTCGGTCTTATTTTTAAATATAAAAACAATTCAATAAAACAATTAAACAGAAGTTTAAATAAATATGTAAATTTATGATCCTTCGTTCCATAAATTACATAGTTAATTTTTTTATCATATTTCTTTTTTAAAGCAATGTTTACAGGAGTTTTCTCCGTAATAATATGATAATCATAATATTTAAACAAAGGTTGTAATTGTAAAAGTTCTGTTAAATGTCCTCCTGTACTTGAAATAAATAAAACTTTCTTTTTATTTGGATTTTTCATTAGACAACTCCTTATTATACATTACAATTATAACGTATTTTTAATATAAAGTATAGCCAAAAAACAAATTATATTTATATATTATATAATAAAACACTTTTTATTTAGCTATAGTCTTATAAAGTTTAATATAATAATAAAACAATAAACCATGATTGTTTTTTAATAACTTAATAAATATTTTCCATTTTATCGAAAATGTAGACTTTAAAAATTCACTATAATAAGCATAATTACTTCTAGAGATTGCGGAAATAAATTCACAAAATTTCTTTTTAGAAACTAAACTTTGATAATTTAAAAAATAACTTAATTGTAAATTTAAAAATTTTTGATCTAAAATTGTGTAATATTCAGTTTTCATGCTTTTAGCTAAAATACTACGCATATATTTTCTTATCAAACTAATTGATGAAAGATTTTTAACAGATTTTTCTAAATCATTAGTTGCGCTATTTTCATTTTTTACATAATTATAAAAAGGTAGTGAAATGATTTTACCGGTATTTATTTTTAAAAAATATTCCAGTAAAAAGATTACATCTTCCTGATAAAATACGTCTTCCTTAAAATTAAGGTGATTATTTTTAATAATATCCACCTTTAACAAATAGTTCCATAAATGTCCTTCGGTTTGATTAGATAGCAAATATTTAAGAATTTCCTTATTATCTTCATAAACCAAATCCACTCCAGCCAATACATCATCACAATTTTCTTTTCTAATTACTATACCATCAACTATCACATTATGGCCAAATCTAAGAAAATCATAATCTTTAATTTCCCTAATCGCCACTTCAAATGTTGCGGGTTCAATCCAATCATCAGCATCGAGGAAATATATATAAGTGCCTGTAGCCCTTTCAACACCTATATTTCTAGCTTTAGAAACTCCTTCGTTTTCTTTTTCTACAATAACCACATTAGGAACATTTTGGTACTTTGAAAGTACTGTCATAGTGTCATCCTGTGAACCATCATTAATTACAATGACTTCAATATTTTTATATGTTTGATTTAAAACCGAATTAATACAACGTTCAATATATTCTTCTCCATTATATACCGGAACTATAACTGAAATTTTTTTCATAAAACCACCTCTTTTAATTTTTCTTTAATTTCATTTTCTTTATTAAACTGCCAAAAAGTGTTTTAAAATAATTAAACTCCGGTTTTCTTTTAAACATAATATAAAAGATTAAATTTACAACAACTAATGCAATTACACCATTAATAACAAACTGCAATAAAGAATTATTAACTGAAATAACAGAAATTAATAAATAAGTTACTCCAAGCATTAGTAACATTAAAATTAACAACTTAAATTGTTCAAATAAGAAAGAACAATACTTACGCTTAAAAATTACAGTATATACATATTTCGGATAACTATACAAAAATAATAATAACGAACTAACAATCCCAGCTATAAATACTCCTGCAATGCCAAAATATTTAACAAATATAATTGAACAAACTAAATTAATTACTGCCTCTAACACTGGTATTCTTCGATCCTCATAGAAAATCCCTGCTGCTTCCTTAAATAAATTAATAGTTTTTCGCATACCTTGAAGATAAAAATATATTGCAAACCAAGTAATAGCATACATCGGCAATAAATATTGACTCCCAATCCACCAACTAATAAATGGTTGTAACACCGCGAATAAAGCTACCGAACAAAGAGTATATATCCAAAAATTAAACAAAGTTAATTTTTTATATACCTCATAGCACTTTTCTGTATTATCAGTAACCAATAAATTACCAACACTTGAAACAATAGAGAAAAATATTTGTGATATTAATATAGATACAGAGTTAAAAATCAAATAATAATTGTTATAAATTCCCGCCTGTTTTAAACCTAAAACCATAGAAATTACTATGTATGCCGTTCCACCAACCACAAAAGCTCCAATTTTATGAAAAAATAAACCACGAACCTTTGTAAAAATATCGCTTTGAAGTTCTTTAGTAATTTTAGTGTAATTCTTATTATTTATATAAGGATATTTTTTATTAGCGATTAAAGAAATGACTATATTTTCAATAACCCTAAAAGCAATTCTAGATACCAAATATAATATATAATTTTGGAAAATGAAAAGTAATGCAATTTCCACAACATTCATAAGAATTAAATATCCCAAATGGACTATATTAATAAGATAATTTTCTTGATTAGCAATCAAAATTGATCTTTTATAAGAAATTAAATATGAAAAAACAATATCTACTAAAGCTAAAAAATATAATAATATAATACTCTCAGGAATTGTCGTTTCTCCTACAAAAATCGGTACTAAAGGAATAATTATTATTCCAAGCAAAAAGATAACTGCTGCCAAAATTCGATAACATTTTTGATAAAAATACATAAGCGTCGTAATTTTTTCTTTATCATTATCAGCAATAGGTTTATAAAGATTATATATTATTGCACTACCAATACCCATCTCTACAATTGAAAGCATTGACATTATATTAGTAAAAAGACCGTTAGCGCCAGAATATTCCAAACCTAAACAATCTAAAAAAACTTTTTGGGTAATAAAGCCTAAAATCATACCAATACCGCTAGCCAAAGTAGCAGCTATTGCATTATATATAGATTTCTTTGTTCTCATTAAAATAGTCACCTCAAGTTTCTACTTTTAACCAATAAAAACATTATATCAGAAAAAGAAATTTATGTCACTAACTATATATTAACCGATAAACAAAAAGAAAAACTAGTTTCCTAGTTTTTCTCTGCTTCTTCTAACATGTTAGTAATAAAAATACCATAGCCTTTATGCGGATTATCAACAACGACATGAGTAACCGCACCTATTACATATTCTCCCTGAATAATTGGTGAACCACTCATACCTTGAATAATACCATTCGTTTTATCAAGTAACTCTTTATCTGTTATTTCAAATACGAAATTTTTATTTTTTTGTTTTCCTTCATTGATCTTTGTTATATTAATTTCATATTCCTTAATTTCCGAGCCATTTAAAACAGTTAATATCTTTGCTTTACCAGTTTTAATTTGTGATGGTTTAGCTACCTTATAAGTATCTTTATTAGGTAATTCACTAGTATAAGTACCAAAAATACCTTGAGTTGTATTTGTAGCTACATCACCAACTGTTTTATTCGCATCATATTTAGCTTTCTTCTCTCCAGGAGTACCATCAGAGCTTGGAACAACATCAGTTACTGTTGAATCAAAAATCTTACCATCTTTGATTTCTAAAAGTTTACCTGTAGTTTGCTCTTGAATTTCATGCCCTAAAGCACCAAAAAGTTTTGTTTCTGGATCGATAAAGGTTAAAGTTCCTATCCCAGTAACACTGTCTTTTACATAAAGACCAGTTTTATAAACATTATTTTCATCTTTATATAATTTCAAAGTAGTAGTTTCTTTTTTACCGTCACGTAAATAGCCTACAGAAACACTATTCTTACTGGAATCATTAATCTTTTGAGCCATTTCTTCAATATTATTAACTTTTTCCTTGTTAACAGTCGTTATCATATCTCCAGATTTTAATCCAGCATCAGATGCAGGAGAACTATTATTAACGTCATAAACACCAACAATTAAAATCCCGGTAGAATTAAGTGTTATTCCAATGTTTTCGCCACCAACGATTATTTGTTCTGAATAAGCCAAAGCATTTATTGGTATAATAAAAAATGAAAGAAGAAGTGTGATGCATGTTTTTTTTAAATTTTCAAAAAACACTAAATCATCTCCTATATAAAATGCAGACTACATTATTATTATAGATAATTTTTTTAAAATTAAAGATAGAATAATATACCAAAAAAGCAAGTTTAACTTGCTCCCCTATTTTTAATTATAAAATTGTAACTATCTCGGCACATATCTTCAATAGTTTTTGAAGCATACCAATTAAGTTCACTATTAGCTTTACTAACGTTCGCATAACTTGCTGCAATATCTCCTGGACGACGCTTATCAATCACATAAGGAATATCTACACCGTTAACTTTTGAAACAGTCTTAATTAATTCAAGAACACTATATCCATTTCCTGTTCCTAAATTAAATACATTAAGTCCATAATGATTATTTAAATATTCAAGAGCTTTAGTATGACCATTTGCCAAATCAACCACATGAATGTAATCACGAACTCCAGTTCCATCTTTGGTATCATAATCATTGCCAAACACATGGACCTTTTCAAGTTCACCAACTGCCACTTTCATAATATATGGCATTATATTATTAGGAATTCCATTAGGATCCTCGCCAATAAATCCGCTTTCATGCGCTCCAATGGGATTAAAATACCTGAGTAATACAACATTCCATTTATCCGATGAAGTGCACATATCCTTTAATATTTGTTCATTCATTAATTTAGTATAGCCATAAGGATTAGTTGCCGATAAAGGAAACTCTTCTGTTATAGGCAGTTTCTTTGGTGCACCATAAACTGTAGCTGATGATGAAAAAACAAAATTATATACTCCAAAATTTTCCATTATTTTTAATAAAATCAAAGTTGAATCAATATTATTACAATAATATTTTAAAGGTTCTGCTGCCGATTCACCAACTGCCTTATATCCTGCAAAGTGAATAACCGCGTCAATTTTTTCTTTTTCAAAGACTGAATTTAAAAATTCATAATCACAAACATCACCTTCATAAAAAACATAATTTTTATTAGCAATTTTTGTAATATTTTTTAACACTTCCGGCTTAGAATTAGAAAAATTATCGACAATAACAACCTCGTAATTATTATTTAATAGCTCAACCACTGTGTGACTTCCAATAAATCCCGCGCCGCCAGTTACCAATATTTTCATATAACCATCTCCTATTATCACCATTATAGCAAATAACAAAAAATATACAATAATTAGAATATGTCAAATATAGTAAACCATGAAAATTTAAACACTGAAATAATAGGACAAGAACAAGAAATAAGGTATAATTATTATAGGTGAAGTATTATGAATAATGAAAAAAATAATGGCTACACAAGCCGAACTGAAAGAAGAAAAATTGAAGAAGAATTAGAAAAACGCAACGCTGCTAAAGAAAAAGAACTAGAGGCAAAAAGGCAAGAGCTAAAATCAATCATTTTTGATGATAGTCCATCTAAAAAACAAAAAAAAGAAAATGTTTACAAACGAGAACTTCCTAAAAATAATCAAACTAATTTTGATGAAGAAACACCAAAGAAAAAACCAACTATTGTAAACATTATTTTATCTCTTACTATGGTAATCACCTTAGCCTTTTCTAGTTACTTAATATATGATTCTTTTAATCAAGTTGATCAAGTATACCAAATTATTAATGCAATCTTTATTTTCATAACAATTTTGGTTTTTCTAATTGCTTTCAAAAGAACATATCACTATAAAAAAACTAAAGCAATTATCTTAACTGCTATATGTCTTATTGCTTTAATGGGACTTAATGGATTAGTGCTAGCTAATATTATCTCACTTCCAAAACAAAGTTCAATTCCCGATTTCAGTAATAAAACACTAACTGAAGCAATTGAGTGGGCTGAAACTAACAACATTAAATATGAACAAAATTTTGAATATAGTGATAATATCTCAAAATATAATATTATAAACCAAGATGTAAAACCCAAAACCTTAACTAAAAATATTGATAAAATAAATTTTGAAGTTTCAAATGGACCAGATTACAATAAAGAAGTTCTAATTAGTAATATGGAAGGTTGGAACATCGATGAAGCAGTTAAAGTTATTGATGAAAACTTTCTAAACAATGTTACTGTTAATTTTGAAGAAAATAAAGAAATAGCGCGAGATACTATTATGGAACAAAGTAAAAGCGGAAATATGAAAAGAAATGATGCAATAACATTCAAAGTATCACTTGGCGATAAAGAAGCTTTAAAACCAATAACTCTAAAAGAATTAAAAAACATGACATTATTTAAAGCAACATTATATTTAAATAGAAATGCCATTGACTATGAATTAAAATATGAATTTTCTGATAAAATTGCTAAAGGAAAAGTTATAAGTAGTTCTATTAAAAAAGGAACTAAAGTATCACCCGGTGATAAAATAACTTTAACAATTTCTAAAGGTAAAAAAATAATAGTTCCCGAATTAAAAAATATGAAAATGAGCAAGGTTACTAAATGGATGATTGAAAACAACTTAAAAATAAACTACTCAGATAAATATGATAATGAAATAAAAAGCGGCCATGTAATTGAAGCAACCTACAAAAAAGGCGATATTATCGAAGAAGAAACGACTGTCGGTATCGTTGTATCAAAAGGAAAATTAAAAATGCCGAAATTCAACAATATAACCGATTTTAAAGCATGGGCCGATAAATACAAAATTAAATATGAAATAAAAGAGGAATTTAACAATGATATCAAAAAAGGTGATATTATTAAATTCTCAGTAGAAACAAATAAAACAATAAATCCTGATGAAGGTGTTATTGTTTATGTATCAAAAGGCAAAGCCATAGAAGTTCCTAATTTTATTGGTAAAACTAAATCTGAAATTCAAAAAACATGTAACCAATTAGGAATTAATTGTACATTTGTAAATGAATACTCAAATACTGTTAAAGAAGGAAATGCTATTAGTCAAAGTATTAAATCAGGCGAAAAAATTTCTAAAGGTGATAGTATCCAAATAAGCATAGCGACTAAAAACAAAAATAACGTAAGTAAACCATCAACCAATAATTCAAATAATAAACCAAGTGGCGGTAGTTCAAATGGATCATCAAACAATAGTTCTGGTAATAATAGCACGCCAAAATGCAAGCAAAGTTCATATACTATCGGACGTGATTTAAATAATATTTTTAATGCTGGCGGAAACTTTTCTTCTACTAAAAGTGCTTTAGAAAGCTATTTTGCAAACAAGTTACCAGGTGTTACTTTAATTGTGAAAGAAGATTCATCTAGTAATGCTAGCTCAGGATCATATATTAGCGGTGTTAGGCCTGGATCAACAATATCATGTCCAAGCACTGTAACAATAGTTTTAGCAAAATAAATCTTTAAATATAACATTTGATACAAAATAAAAAATGTGCGAGTTATTTTACTTGCACATTTTTCTTAATCTCTAATTTTCAAAAATACATTTATTTAGTTTTTTCGTAATAATTTTTCCCAATGTATAAGGGCTGTTTATTCTTAACTTTTTCCTTAATTGTATATTTTATATGATGATCTTTTAAATTAAATAAAGTCCCGGGAAACCCTATCATTTCTAAATTTATTGACTTACCTTCAAGATTTTCTAAATTCATCCTTATTTGCCCGCTAATGGGAAGCTTTACATTAGCCATATGTTTAGCAATAAACGCCGAATTATAACAACAAACTAATAATAAAACAATGCCACAAATATAAAACTTACGTTTATTTGAAGTCAACAATATAAATATCGCCATAACAATAACAAAATATGTTTGTGGTGCATACCTAGCCCACCAACTTTCATCAAAGAAAAACATCAAAAGTAAAGTTATTACAAAAGGAACGCCGATAAATACCAACTTAACATAATTTTTTTTCACAACAAACATAACTAAAGATATTAATATTACAATAACTGAAATAATAAAAATACCACTAAAATAAATTCCAAAACCTCCTATACGAGTATCTTCGGCCATTCTATTTAGTTCCACATCCTTACTAGACGTAAATGGAATTTTAAGCTCAGGTTCTCCAACATTAAAGCTTGTAGCATAATTAGCCGTATAACTGAAAATAGAATAAAAGTTTTTCTCAATTGGCGATTTTTCATTAAATGATTTAGGCTGTTGATTTGTAATAATATCTATTTTATCTTCTCCCATAATTGGATATAACGGATTATGCTTAACTACAATATTTTTAACATAAGAATTACTACCAACAATTAGTAGTGCAATTAAAACAACAAATGCAAACGCAACAGTCGTTTTAACTAAAGAGTTATAATTTTTACTTCTTATTTTTGTAATCAAATAATAAATGTAATATCCTCCACAAAATATTCCTGCATAAAATAAGCCAGTAAATTTAATATTAATAATTATTATCATCAAAGCTGCTGAAATAAAAAAATACTCCTTATTATTATCATTGTTAATAAATAAATAAAAATAAATAACAAGTAAAAATAAAATTAATCCCATAAATCCATCGATATATAAGCAAAAAATTTGTTGCCATATTATTGGAAATAAACATGCAGATAATGCAATTAATAATGAAGAAATCTTTTTCTCATAAAATTTGTTTATTAAATAAGCAATTATAAAGAACACTATAAATAAAATAAGTACATTATAAGTTTTAGCAGTTTCTATGTTATTAGTAATTTTGTAAACACTAGCTCCGTAAATCCACGTAGCTTTAGGATAATGCTCCACCCAAACATTTTCATCACTATTCAAATCCAATTTTTTTATAACACTTTCTTGTGAATCATATATTGGATTCCAACCATTCTTTAACAATCCAACTGCGAATTTATGATAACCGTTTCCATCTGCAGAATCATCGTATATATGCCCACAAATTAAGCAAGCAGAAAAAAATACAAAAATAAAAGTTAATACAGAAGCAATAATTGTTTTAAAATTATCTCTTTTAATAAAATATAATTCAATTATAGCTAATATTAAACTTATTGGTAAATGAAAAACTGTTATAGATATTTTACATAAAAACAAAATTGAAGTTAAAATAAGCAAATTTACAAACGCTAAAATAAACAACAAAGATGCATTATAAAATATGCCTAATCCTTTTTTAAACACAACAAATACCACCTTCCCTACTATGAATATTATCATTATATCAATTATAATTTAAAAAGTAAATTCTTTCCTATTGACAAAAATAGAAAACGTTTTATGTTTTCTATTTTAACTTACAATTAATTCAATTCTATTATTTTTAGAAGTATTTACTTTTACTTCATAAGTTTTATTTCCAATCGTTGTCTTAGCTGGATTAATAGCATTAAATATATCAATCATGTTACCATAATCCCCAATATCTCCAGAAATTGTATAAACAATAATTGAATATTTTCCTTTTGATAAATTACTAATGTCAATACTACTATCAAACCAAGCGTAAGTTTTTGATAAATTATCTAAAGACGAAACTGAATAACTGCCTTTTGAAGTACTTCCAACATCATATGAATACCTTTCAAAAGTCTCGTTATTTTCTAATATAACTTGCCTTTTTACAGAAACATTATTTGAATAATCAAGACCATAATTATATGATACACCTTTTATATGCATTTTACCATTCTCAAAAGAAATATCATCATAATCATTTATCATATTTCGATAAGTTGGTGATTCGCTTGTTGTAATTAATCCGCCATCACGAACACTTATCGTAATTGGTTTTCTTTTATCAGTCAAATCAACAAGTAAACTATACCCTTTTTTATTGTCCTCACCACGTCTATCAATACTAGAATTTAATATATTTGAAAATAAAGCTTCAGTATAATAATCACTAGTATAACTACGCATATAAACTTGATAATCGCCTTGAGGAACATCCGATAAATCAACATTACCATTAAACCAAGCTCCACTATAATCGTAACCATTTTCCTTCCCTAAATCAAATGGAACATCGCTTGTCCATCTTGAAACAGGAACTGTATAAACGTCACCTGTAGTTTCATTTTTTAAAACCAATTCAAATGACAAATCATCATCCAAAGACTGATTAACACTTAATTGAATTAGATAGCCACTTATATTATATTGACTATTAGTGTTATCCCATTTTATTTCATTTAAATAAAATTCATTACTAGCTTCCTTAAGTACCTTTTCGACAACATTAACTTTTATTTTCTTTGTTACCTTTTGATTAGCGCTATCCGTAACTGCATACTCTACTTCATATTCACCAATAACATTTGTATCAACATTATTCTTAGTAACCTCTATTTTCTTAGTAAGATCTCCATCTTCCTTATCGGTTGCTGTTACCCCATCCATTGGATCAAACTCACTATTTAAATAAACGGTTTTATCACTAGCATTAATAACAGGTTTATTATTATCCACAACAGTAACTTTTATCGTCTTTGTAGTTGTTTTATTATTACTATTAGTTACTGAATAAGTAACATTGTAAGTTCCCTTCGTATTAGTATCAACAGTCTTATCATAGGTCACTTTATTAGTTATATTCCCATCAGTATCGTCAATAGCTGTTACCCCATCCATATAATCAAATGTAGTATATTGAGAAACTTCTTTATCAGTTGCATTTATAATTGGCTCAGATGCTCCTTTAACCGTAATCTTAATAGTTTTACTAGCACTAAAATTACTATTATCCGTTACCGTATAAGTGATATTATAAGTTCCCACCTTGGACGTATTAACAGACCCTGTATAAGTAATACGATTTGTTAAATTTCCATTTTCAGCATCAGTAGCTGTAACTCCGGCCATTGGATCAAATGATGAATTCAAAGCAATCGTTTTGTCTGTTGCATTTATCACTGGCTGGTTATTTGAGACATTTAAATCGCTCGTTTTAATATAACCATATTGATATGATGAACTATCGGCATATATTTTATAAAAATCTCCTACTTTATCAATTACCGTTACTGGCACATTATAAACTTTAAACGAAGAATTACTGTTTCTAATATTGTAAATCACATTATTCGTATTAGCTTCTTTATAGACTGGCACATTATATTTACCATATTTAGTAACCCCAATTGTATTGGCTTGATAATCACGTAAATTTTGATTTTTATCAGTCATAAATGCATTCCAAGCTTGTTTTTCACCCCATAACGGGTCAGAAGCATATTTAACATTTCGACCACTGCCTTTAGTTCCAGCATGAGTTCCGAAATAATAAGAAGCACCCGCTGTCATATAACTATTTAAACCATTTTTTGCATAATCCATAATTGAATCACGCACACTAGCATAACTACGTGCGCAGTCATATGGACAACTGTCAGAAGCTCCATATCCAAAAACATTATTTTTATCTTTAGCAATTTTACTAGTACCATTTGAACTCTCATTTTTAGCCGTTGCAAATGCCGATAAAGCATTCATTCCATATAAACTTTCAGCTTCTTTAAAATATTTACCTTGTCCATATAATTTAGAACTAGTATCTTCAATCTGACTATCTAATTCAGCAGCTGTAACCTTTGAAACCGATTTATTAGGTAAGAATAAATAATAAGCATAATTAGGATTATTCGCATTCAAACTATGTGTATAAGTATCGTTACGATAATCATCTAACATTGAAGTAAGCGAATTATATAAATAAATACCACCATCAAAACTATAATAACGAGATCCTATCGTTAAATAAGTAGGTGTTGGTCCTAAGTTTGTATAATCATCAGTATAAGAAGTTCCATTATGCTTCCCATAACGATGTAATAAATTCCCTGTATCATAGCGATAATAATAAGTGTTAAGCGAAGTTCCAGTTGTTTCAGTAAGCCAATTGCCATTAGCTACCCATCCTGTA
This sequence comes from uncultured bacterium, assembly GCA_959020415.1. Lineage (GTDB taxonomy): Bacteria > Bacillota_I > Bacilli_A > RF39 > UBA660 > Coprosoma. The sequence continues at coordinate 54,592 of CAUERX010000004.1, forward strand.
GTTCCATTGTAATTTATTTTATACCATGTATATCCGCCCGCACTTTTTTTCTCTGTATAAGTAAATAAGGCATTTGTACAAGTAATAACCCCAATTGATTTAGATGAAGTCGATGCACTTTCGCGTAAATTTAACCCACTAGCTGTAATATTAACGGCATTGGCTCCTAATAATGAAATTGGTATAATATTTCCAGCATTAATATCAACCCAGCCTTTAAATCCACTATACATCACTTGCACACGTGATTCATTAGAATCAATGAAAGCCGCATCAGTCATATAAGAAGGGCTTGTATAAGTATAAGCTGTACTATCCCCTGCATTTTGATATAGATTAACCAAAGATGAACTTGGTTTTAACTGGAAAATTGCATATCTCGAATTAATAATTTTTCCGTTTTTATAAATAGATGCCACGCTAGTACTAGTCGAATTCTGAGCATTCATCACTTTTACTGCTTCACTATATGTCGCATACGTTCCAACTGTTCTATTATTACTACTATTTGATACCATAACAACAGAATAAGGATTAGCTGCTGAAACAGTAAATGCCGGAATAAAACTTGGTAAAATGATCGCAAACACACACAAAATGCTAATAAGTTTTTTACAAATACATTTCATATAGCTCACCTCTTTACTCTATACATTATAATTATAACAAAATTCTACATTAAAGTACAAGAATTAGCCGTATCAACATCTCCGATTTTGCAAACAAATGACAAGTAAATTTCTTTACTTAAAAAGTAATGAGTGTTACAATATAAAGTAAAAGAAAAAGGTGACATTAATGGACAAAAATACTTTAATAAATGATTTAAAAAATAAAAAAGCATGGATTCCCAATAGCATTACTGCATTAAGACTGTTTGGACCAGTAATAATACCCAAAATGGCCTTTTCTAAAAACGTCGCAGGAACCCTTGGAGTCACAGCTCTACTAGCCTTGACTGATTTTGCTGATGGAAAAGTCGCCAGAAAATTAAATGCTGAAACAGAATTAGGTGCTAAACTAGATCCAATTATCGATAAAATATTTGCTATAGGACTATTAGGACAAGCCATACCAGCAAACCCTGTCATGCTTATTCCATTAATTGGCGAAACAACAATAGGTGTTATTAATGCTACCTCTTTAATGAATGGCGGTAATCCTCGTAGCAAACAATCTGGCAGACTAAAAATGTGGCCTCTTTCTACGGCTCTTATATCTGAGTATTTAACTATTGCTACTGACAACCCAAAATTTAAAACTGCTGCCAATCTTTGTATAGCAGTAACGGCAATTCTAGAAGGCGTAAATATTTACGAATATTATAACTCATCACGAAAAGACCGCCAAACTATAGTAGAAAATAATGTTTCAGAAGAAACGTTCACAAAAGAAACAACACCAGACAAACAAACCAAAGAAAACGAAAGTCTAAAACCCGAAAATATCATTCCAACCCAAGTGACTTATCAAAAAAGAAAATATATTAAATACAACATAAAAAAGTGATAATTAATAAAGTTGTCAATAAAAAGTAGACACTTTTTTTATGTCTACATTTATCTTACAACTTCAAATTAAATCACTTTTTTTATCCAAATAATCCTCTTTGAAAAGTCATGAATAAAATTACTCCAATATAGATAGTATATAAAATTACTCCATTTATCATTTCGAATTTCGTTGACTTATATTTTATACCAACAGCCATAGTAGCCAAAATACCACCAATTAAACCGCCAACATGAGCCCAGTTATCAATACCCGGCATTAAACCAATCAATAAATTGACAATTATCAGTGGAATAATTTGTGATTTTACTACAGTTTCTAAATAAAGACGATAATGATATCCAAAATATAATAATGATCCTAGTAAACCAAAGATAGCACCTGAGGCTCCTACGCTATAACCAGTACTAAAGAATATTGAAAGCACACTGCCGGCAAGACCACTTAATAAATAAACTGCCAAGTATTTTCCTTTTCCAAGAAAACTTTCAAGTTGCATGCCAATTATATATAATGCATAACAGTTAAATACTAAATGAACTATATTAGCATGTAGAAATACACCTGTAATTAATCTAAAATACTCTCCATTCAAAATAGAAAATCTATTGACTGCTAAATCATCAGTCAATCCAAACATTGTTGTTAATAAAAACATAATAATATTAATACCAATTAAAACATAAGTAACAATTGGTTTTTTCATTGTAAAAACTTCTTCGTTCATTTTCGCCTCTCCTTCGTTCTTTGCCGCAATATCACCAGTTATTTTCATAAATAACTCCATCCCCTTTTCCTTAAAAGACATTTTTTTCATTATGTCCGGAAATGAATCAATAATGAAATGGTATTTTTCCAGATCATTAGTTTGTGCCACTGCTGCCACATCTATTTTAGGAATATCTTCATATTTCTCAATATTAACATTATCACCTAAATTTACAAAAATACTTAAAGTATTCATTTTAAAAGACATCGTTTTCTTTTTAATAGCTTTAGTTAATTGTTTCGTCTTGGCTAAGTCAAATTCAAACTGTTCATTATTATGAATATAATGTGACACAATTCTAATAATTTTATAATCCTCTTCTAAATTTTCAAGCCAAATTTCTTCCTCAAGCCCTCTAATAATAACCGGACTATACTTCTTTTCTGAGATAAAATAACGAAGTAATTTCATAACTAGCTCTTCATTCTTAGGATCTATAGCCTCGTTCATATATAACCTCCTACTCAAAATAACTCATAATATTTAAAAACTTTTCTGGAAGTTCACTATCAAACTCCATATATTCACCTGTAGTTGGATGAATAAAACCAAGTTCTTTAGCATGTAAACATTGCCCAGAATCATCAATTAATTTACGTTTACCATAAACTGGATCATTAACAATTGGGTGCCCAATATAATCCATATGAACTCTTATTTGATGAGTTCTACCTGTTTCCAATTTTAATTCAATCAAGGTTACCTCATCAAATCTTTTTAAGACTTTAAAGTGAGTAATTGCTTCTTTACCATCTGGATTTATAGCCATTTTTTTACGATCAGCACCTGATCTTCCAATTGGTGCATCAATTAAACCAGTGTCATTAGGAATAACACCCCAAACTAAGGCCACATATTTTCGATAAGTTGTCTTAGCAGCTAGTTGTTCTGCTAAAGCCTCATGAGCTTTATTATTTTTAGCAACCATTAATAGTCCAGTTGTATTAGCATCAATTCGATGAACAATTCCTGGACGGAATTCACCATTTTTATCACTAAGTTTACTATGATATAAAAGTCCATTAACTAACGTTCCATGATAATTACCAGGAGCTGGATGAACAACCACTCCATTTGCTTTATTGACAATAATAACATCTTCGTCTTCGTATACAATATCTAAATCCATTTTTTCAGGCAAAACGTCCATTGCCTCTTCAACATGATTAACTTCAATCACATCACCTTCTTTAACAATGTATCCACCTTTTGTTTCCATACCATTTACTAAAACTTCAGAAGCCTTAATTATTTTACTAACATTGCTTCGGCTTATATCCATGGCCTCTGCTAAAAAATTATCTAATCTAATTCCTGGATTATTTACCTGATACTTCATTTTTTTCTCCTTTTACTAGATGAATAACAATTAATACAATCGATACCATTATACACACATCGGCTAAATTAAATACCGGAAAATTATATCCGAAAACATTAAAGTCTAAATAATCAATAACATAACCTCGTACAATTCTATCTATTAAATTGCCTAAAATACCACCAATTAAAATGCCATACAAATACTCTTCTACTTTAACTAAATCTCTATCCTTAATAAAAAAATAATAAATTAAGCATAAAGAAATAATCGAAACAACAATTAAAAATAAAGTATTTGAACTTAAAATACTAAAAGCCGCCCCTGTATTTTGAATCATTGTTAGCGAAAAAAAGTTAGAAATCACTTCAACACTACTACCAAATGATAATAACCAAAATAAAACATTTTTAATAACTTGGTCAATAAGTGTACATATTACCGCAATTACTATAACCTTTTTCATTTTCTTCACCAATGTTTATTATATCAAAAATTAAAAAAAAAAGATAGGCTATATTAAACCTAACTAATTGTTCTACTAGCAGTCACCTCTGACGCTACTGGAAGTTCTTGATATTTTTCTAATTGATGAGCCTGTGCAAAAACTAAAACACGATTTTCAGGGTTACTATGATCTGAAGAATTAGTATAAGGACAAGTCCAAAAACACACTATTGGCTCATCCATATTCGGTACTATTCCTGTATCAATATCTGAACTGCCAACTATATATTCCATTTTATTATTGAAATCTTCCTCGTCAGCATAATTACCAACCCAATTCAAAACTCTAGACGCATCGTATACCCCAGACGCAAAAATCTCCAAATTATAGTGACCATATTCATCTTTATAATCAATGCTTGGATTTTGTTCGTACATTTCAATTGCTGTTTTCTTAGCTGAACTACTATCAGTATCAGCAAAGTCCGCCAGTTTTCCAAACATTAAATCATCGGTCCCCGGAATTTCTCCAATATTATGGCCATAAATAATAATAAAATCATCACTTAAACCTTCACGATTACGCCAATCTTTATAAATAGAACCAACAAGCGAAGGATTTCCATTAACATCGTGCTTAAGACCATATTCGTTATCACTATACTGCTGAACCGAAAGAGTTCCATCAGCAGTAGTGAAAATTCCAGGTGCATTTATATAAGCTTTGGTATCCCCTTCATATATCCAAGGTGACTCTGCCCAAGGTATTTCGTCCGAAACACCAAAAATTTGATTGGTATCTAAAGCCACTTGTTCATTTCGATGATCATTTACATACTCACTAGCCAAACTATCACTATATGCATAATGTCCAAACAATGCTCCAATCGCTAATACACTAAAAACGGCAACAGATACCCCTGCTTTTTGGACTAGTTTCCATCTTCTTTGTTTTTGAATTTCCTTATAAAATTGCATATTGCAAGCATCTGTATTAAATTCATATTTCGACATCACTAATTACCTCATCTTAAATCTAAATACTATTTCCCTATCCACTCTAAAATTACTTCTTTTGGCATATAACCAACTTTAGTATCATAAGTTCCATCTTCTTTAAAATAAATTAAAGTAGGAACACTCATAACTCCATAACGTTTACAAAGTTCAAGATTTTCGTCAATATTAACCTTAACAATTTGAATTTTATCACTCATACTTTCAAGTTCAGACCCAAGCATTTTACAAGGTCCACACCAAGTAGCAAAGAAATCAACTAAAACATCACCATTAGCTACCAAAGTATCAAAATTTTCCTCATTTCCTATAATTATATCCATTCTATTCCTCCTCATATTTTTCTAATAATTTATCTGCTCCATCAATATGAAGCTTTCCTTTATCAATCAACTTCTGCACTGTTGTCGCTTTTACTATATCATATTTCAAAAATAAATCAAGCGCCTCCAAATTAAATTCGTTACTACTATCAGTATTTTTGTATTTTTCACTTAAATCAACAAATTCATCAAATACGGTTAAAGACTTACTAGCAAAAGATGATAAAATCGGTGTATTTTCTAAAATTGGTTTTTGCCATCCTGAAGATTTTACAAAATCACTACCCGCAAAATTCGGAAGAGCCAAAACATATAAAACTACAAAAACCACAATATAATTCTTTATCAACCCCACTACTGCCCCTAGTATTTTAGAAGGAATTCCTAAAATAATTGTTAAAGTCAAAATCTTTTCAAAAATTGTCGTCGCTAATAACAATATCTTTAAAATAATAAGTAATATTCCAAACACTAACGCAAAAGCAATAATTTCATATACCGCAATATTCAAAACTGAAACACCTTTGATTAAACCATAAAAATCAAAAAAAGGTAAATAATTCATCATAAATTCACTAATTGGATTTTTTAAAACAAAAGCAATTACAACTATTAATATATAGCCAACACAATTAACCAGGCTTTTCGTAAATCCCTGCTTAAATCCAATTAAAGCACCTAATAATAGAAATATTATAATACATAAATCGATTATACTCATATTATGACCTCCTATACAAATTATATTACATTCATCCTAAAAAAGAAAGCAATTACAATGGATAGTATTGTGAATCTCGATTTTTTATGTTAAAATGTGTATAGGTGATAACATGGCAAAAAACGAAGTTCGTACCGTTACAGTAAAATTAAGTGACAACACGATGAGAAAAATGAATGAATACTTTGAAGATAAAAAAAGAGACGTTACGCCTCCATATGCTGTCTTTCAAGCAAAAGAAGCTGATACAATGGTTACTTTATACCAATCAGGAAAAGCTGTTTTCCAAGGTATAAGTGCAGATATAGATGCTAATATTTGGATTGAGACTGAAAAAAACTTAAACCCAAATAAAAAAGTAGAATATAAAATGGTTGATAATAATCCTAAGTCAAAACCAACTCCTGAAGTAAAACATACTGACGGAAAACTTTATAAATGCACTTCAATTGGTTCTGATGAAGTTGGAACTGGTGATTATTTTGGGCCAATCGTAGTTACAGCAACTTATGTTACTAAAGAAGATATTCCTTTTTTAGAGTCATTAGGAGTTCGTGATTCTAAAAAAATAACCGATGAACACATTTTAAAAGTAGTTCCTGAAATTATTAAAAAAATACCATATTCTTGTATGATCTTATCAAATAAAGAATATAACGATAAATATAATGAAAAAATGAATTTAAATGCTATTAAAGCTAACCTTCATAATAAAGTTTTATTAGACATGAATAAACAATTTAAAAAACATGATTATATTGTTGTCGATCAATTTACCGATCCATTTATTTATTATAAATATATTAATAATTTACCAGAAGTTCAAAGGAAAATTACTTTTGTAACAAAAGCTGAAGATAAATGTCTATCTGTAGCTTGTGGATCTTTAATCAGTCGCTATGTTTTAATTAAAGAATTTGAAAAGCTTTCCAAACAAATGGGAGTTAGACTTCCAAAAGGAGCTGGTCAAAAAGTTGATGAAGTTGGAGCCGAATTAATTAAAACTCATGGTATCGAGATATTGAAAGAAATTGCTAAATACAATTTTAAAAATACTGACAAAATAAAAGAATTAGCTAAATAGCTAATTTTTTTGCAAATAAAAAGCCCAGAAGCGGACGTTTAACGATTAAAACCCTATCTTCTAGGTGGGCATCACATTACAAGCATTAGGAGCCTTGTGTAAACACAAGTATTCAACACCGCAAGCAAATTAGATTCCCAATCGTTAACGCGTAGGTTTTTGATAATTGTCCAATCTTCTAGACAACTATATTATAGCACAAAAAAAGAAAAAAAGCATCCCTTTTCATTTAGATTGACACTATTTACCATTTTTAGATGAAAAATACTTTTTTTCTAATTTGGGATATATAACTTCACTAATCACAGCGGCTGCACTATGAAGTCCTACACCACGATTGATAACTCCATTAGCGATTTCATCAATTTCCAAAGAAAATGTCTCTAAACCGTCACATATTTCATTTAAAGTAGAAAGGTCAGATTCAATCAGAAAATCCCTTACAAAATCTGAAGAAAGTGGATTCATTTCGATAATTCTTGTAAACTGCGAAGAAATATGTTCTGCATTACCATCACTAATTTTCTCGCCAATACTCTCATCTTTAACGCCAGCAAAGCTGATTGGATCATTAGAATCAAATTTACGTTTTGGCATTTCCGTACATTGTCCTTCGGCTATAAAAGTTACCCCAGAAATATCATAATAATCATGAACTCCAAGTTCCCCACTAACAGTATAAAACTCTGAAATCTTGGCCATGGATAAAAAAATATTGTCAGTCCCATTAACAAACATTCCGTCGGCATCCTCAATCAAAACAATACCCTTAGCTCTTGAACCTTTTTCATCATTATTATCAGATAACTTAACTATTGCCTCAGTCATTTGAAATCTTTTAAAACTACCATCAGCAAATGCTCCATTAATTCGGTAAAAAGGTAATCCCATTGCTTCCGCACATTTTCCGCAAAGCAAAGTTTTTCCTACTCCTACAGAACCTAATAATAAAATATTTTTTTATTATAAAGACCATATTTTAAATTATGATTGACCGTTAATATCATTTTTTTAATTGCCTCATTTTGATGCACAACTGACCTTTTAACTTTTGCATAAACCTTTTCTAATTTCGTAAAACCACCCTTAATAAGTATCTATTATATCACTTCAATAAAACTAAATCAATCATATTTACTATGGAAATCACTATCACAATGATATCCAATTACTGTATTTAAATTAACGTTATTCGCAGATGTAAATAAACTTTTTTTAACATCTTTATTATAACGTTCCAAATAAGTAAGCAAGGTCTTCATCTCAGCTCTTTTCCCACTACTTTTAGCCGTAACTGTACATGCACAATCAATAAAACTTAAATGATTAAAATTCTTCCAAGCAATTATATTTTTTTCTTCAATTAAATAAAGTGGTCTAATTAATTCCATTCCTTCAAAATTATCACTTTCAAGCTTAGGTAACATTGATGAATAAGAACCATTATATATTAAATTAAGAAGGATTGTTTCAACAACATCATCCATATGATGACCTAACGCAATTTTATTACAGCCCATTTTCTTCGCATAATCATATAAATAGCCTCTACGCATTTTCGCACAAAAATAACAAGGATTGTCAAACCGTTCAGAAATTTTAAAAATTGGTGCTTCAAATATCTCTGCTTCAATATTTAAAAGATTCAAATTATCTTTGATTTTACTTAATACCTCCTCGGTGTAACCTGGATTCATTACGATAAATTTCAATTCGAAACTAACCATTCCATGTCTCTGCAATTCCTGCATACATTTAGCCAGTAAAAAAGAATCTTTCCCGCCGCTCATGCATACTGCAACTTTATCATTTTCTTCAACCAAATGATAATTTTTAATCGCTTTAATAAATTTACTCCAAATTTCTTTACGATATTTTTTAATTATACTTTTCTCAATTATACGATATTTTTCCATCAAATCGCCTCTCATCAAGTATATAATATTTACTCAGCTAAAGCAAGAAAAAGATGAAATATAACATTTTAAAACAAAAAAATACATTTAATCTTAAAAATGCATTTTCGTTCTATAAATTAAAATATTATTTTTTTAATATCCTATTTAAAGTCTCCACACTTAATAAATTAGCTATTTGAAACTTTCCTTTACCTCATTTCAACTTCAATCATTTTAAACTGATATGTAGTTCATCTAATTGTCTTTCTGAAACTTCATTAGGTGCCTCACTCATTAAATCAGAAGCACTAGTTGTTTTTGGAAAAGCAATAACATCACGAATGTTCTCAGTATCACATAATATCATTGTAAGTCTTTCTAAACCTAAAGCTAACCCACCGTGAGGCGGAGCTCCTAACGCTAAAGCATCAAGTAAAAATCCAAATTGTTTTGAAGCTTGCTCTTTACTAAAGCCTAAAGATTCCAATACCTTTTCTTGAAGCTTTGGTGAATGAATTCTAATACTGCCACCACCAACTTCGTAGCCATTTAAAACAACATCATAAGCACGAGCTAATGCGTGTTTTTTATCTACTAAATCATTGAGATCTACTGGCGAAGTAAATGGATGATGACAAGCAATATATCTTTCTTCTTCCTCATTATATTCAAACATTGGAAAATCAGTAACCCAAAGGAAATTATATTTATCTTTTGGAATTAAATTTAAATCTCTACCCAACTTCAATCTTAGTTCTCCTAAAGCTGTTTTAACCATTGATTTATCTCCAGCAATGATAAAGATTAAATCATTGCTTTCTAAAGACAAAGATTCTTTTAAAGATAAAGAAATTTCTTCAGTAACAAATTTAGCTATACTACCAGTAAATTCTTCATTATATTTCAAAAAAGCTAAAGCGTCTGCTCTATAAATCTTTACAAACTCTGTTAACTTATCAATATCTTTTCTAGAATACTTGTCTGCAGCATTTTTAACTACTAAGCAGTTAATTACCCCACTACTTTTAATAACGTCTTTAAACACCGTGAAATCAGTATTTTCAAAAGCCTTAGTTATATCACAAATTGGCATTTCAAATCTAGTATCTGGTTTATCACTTCCATAAAGATCCATTGCCCTTTCATAAGTCATTCTTTCAAATGGTAAGTTAACTGAAATACCCTTCACATCATAAAATATTTTTGCAAGCAACCCTTCAGTTAATGACATTACATCATTTTCATTTACAAAACTCATTTCCAAGTCTATTTGTGTAAACTCCGGTTGTCTATCAGCTCTTAAATCCTCATCACGGAAACATCTTGCAATTTGATAATACTTTTCAAAACCAGAAATCATAAGCAATTGTTTAAATAATTGCGGTGACTGCGGAAGAGCATAAAAAGATCCACGGTTAACCCTAGAAGGAACCAAATAATCACGTGCTCCTTCAGGTGTTGACTTACATAAAATAGGAGTTTCTATTTCGATAAATTCATTATCATTTAAATAATTTCGTGTACTCTGCATTATTTTATGTTTAATTATCAAATTATTTTTTAAATCTTCTCTTCTTAAATCTAAATAACGATATTTTAATCTCGTATCTTCCAAAGCTGTTGTATTGTTTAAATCAAAAGGTAAATCCGAACATTCATTTAAAATTTCTATTTCTGATACTTCAATTTCTATTTCGCCAGTTTTTAAATTTGGATTAGATGTTTGCCTCTTAACAACATTACCAGTAGCTTCAATAACATATTCACTTTTTAGTGACATGGCTATTTCATGAGCTGGACTCTCTGGATTAATTACAAGTTGAATAATACCACTTCTATCACGCAAATCGATAAAAACCAAGCCACCTAAATTACGCTTTTTAGCAACCCAACCTTTTAAAGTTACAGTTTCTTCAACGTTTCCAATATTAATATT
>CAUERX010000005.1 GCA_959020415.1 uncultured bacterium
GCTAATGCAGCTGGAGGAAATAGTTGTTCAAAGACATTTAAACGTGATGCAACTGGGCCAACATGTTCATTAAAATCCTCTGGTGACTTAGGCGATAATGGTTGGTATAGAAGTAACGTTGATATAAAATTTAATGATAAAAATGATTCAATGAGTGGTGTTACTAGTTTTGGCTTGACGACTAGTAGTTCAGAAAATTATAATAGCAGTACTTTAGCAACTCAATCTTCTGATACATCGGGAACGACTTATTATGGTTATGTAAAAGATGCTGCGGGTAATACTGGTAAATGTTCAACTAATATAAAAAGAGATGTTACCCCTCCTTGGGATTTAAATAATACTTATTATGCTTATTATGAACCTTGGGGTAGTTATTCTCATACTACAGTTACTGATTTTGGTGAAAATTTTGAAATGGCAGAATTACAATATCAATATTGTTATGAGGGAACCTCTTGTGGTAGTAATAAAAAGAAAAATTGTGATAATACTAGTATTTATGATCAACCATGGAATATTGATAATGGTTATAGTAGGTGGGGGGACCAGGCTTATTCTATTCGTTTAGGATACGGTTGTTGGGGATATAAAATTCAGCTTAGAGTATGGCTCAAAGATGCTGCAGGTAATGAAACTTATCTTAAAGTATATACTGTTAGAATATAAATTGTAGGAGATAGTATGAAAAAGAAAATATTAATTTTAATCATAGTTTTTATATGTGTAGGCTGTGGTTGTACTATGGAAAAAGAAAAAAAAGACAAAATCGATAGTATTGCGAAGATAGAAGGCGGGAAAATAAGTTTAGCAATTTATAAGAATTTAGAATTTAAATCGATTTATGAGGAAGAGCAAATTAATGTAAATGTTAAAAATGTTTCAGAGTCAAAATTAGTGATTAATAAAATAATAATTAAGGTTCATGATAAGTCTGGCCATGTTAATAATTATGAATTTACTTTGAATGAAACTTTGGAACATAAAGGTACAACTAATTTTACTTTCGCTTATAGAATAGAAGATATCAAAAAAATTGAATATTTATACGAATAGAAAAAGAGTAATTTTAAACTTTTAGTATTAAAATTGCTCTTTTTAATAGGTAATATAAAAGGCTAAACACTAGAGTTTATTTAAAAAATGTTATTTCATATGAATTAATATTAATTTTGCTAAAACAACATTAATATTTAGTACCTTTTTCTTGCTTTATAAAATTAAATGGTGTAAAATGATGATAGGTAATAAGGGTGATAATATGGGTTTATTTGATAGATTTAAAAATGTTTTTAAAAAAGAAGAAAAAGCAGAAGTTGAATTATACGATAGGGGTTTAGAAAAAACTAGAAACAATTTTTTGACTTCACTTATAAATTTAAATAGTAAACATAATAGAATTGATGATGAATATTTCGAGGAATTAGAAGAAATTTTAATTATGGCTGATATTGGTGTTAATACAGTTATGGATATTATTGATCGATTGAAAACTAGGGTTAAAAAAGAAAATATTACAACAGCTGATGAGCTTAAAGAAATTATTGTCGACGAAATGTTTGTAATTTATGTTAATAATGATATTATTGTTAATAAAATTAATTATAGTTCAGAAGGGCCAACGGTTATTTTATTTGTTGGTGTTAATGGAGCAGGTAAAACTACGACGATTGGTAAAATAGCTCATAAACTTAAAAATGAAGGCAAAAAGGTTTTGATGGTTGCAGGTGATACATTTAGGGCTGGTGCAACGGAACAATTAGCAGAATGGGCTAAAAATATTGGTGTAGATATTGTTTGCCGAGAGAATGCTGATCCAGTTAGTGTAATGTATGATGGTGCTTTAAAGGCTAAAGAGGAAAATTATGATGTTGTTTTAATTGATACTGCTGGAAGATTACAGAATAAAGTTAATTTAATGAAGGAATTAGAAAAAATAAATAAAGTTATTGGTAAATTAATTCCTGAGGCCCCACACGAAACTTTATTAGTGGTTGATGCGACAACTGGACAAAATGGAATAAGTCAAGCCAAAAGCTTTCAAGAAATAACTGATATTACAGGAATTGTTCTTTCTAAATTAGATGGAACAGCTAAAGGCGGAATTGTTTTAGCAATCAAAGATAGTACAGGAATTCCAGTTAAATTTGTTGGTTTAGGCGAAGGCAAAGAAGATTTAAAAGTTTTCGATATTGAAAAATATATATATGGTTTATTCAAAGGAATGGAGGAGTAAAGATGAAAAGTAGTAATGGAAAAATGGATATTGGACTTATGTTCCAATTTGGATTGTTAATTGTTTTAATTGTTTTGGTAATTTTATCATTCTTTTGGAAAACATTTTTACCAATCGCTGATATTGTAGCTGGTTTAACATTTATGACTATAGCTTATAATAAGCGTGATTATTATGATAAAAAGTATATGATTTTCTTTTTTATAGCATTCGGTGTTCTTTTTATTGGACTTGGAGTTTTCAATTTAATAAATGGATAATCGAATTTATTTAATAAATCTTTATGATTATTATGGAGATTTATTAACGTTAAAGCAACAAGCTTATTTTGAAGATTATTATTTTGATAATTTAACGTTATCAGAGATTAGTGAAAACAACAAAATTAGTCGCAATGCTGTTCATAAACAGTTAAAAGAAGTTGCTATAAAATTAGAAACATACGAAGAAAAATTAAAGTTATATCAAAAGGCGTTAGAAATAAAAAAGATAATTAAAAATTTAGACAATGAAATAAAAGAAAAAATAGAAGAATTAATATAGGAGGCAAATATGTTTGGGAAAATAGTTTACATTAGTGATAATGAAGCTCATGTTCAAAGATTACAAGATGGTTCAATGTCAACAAATATAATGAATATGCATGTTATTTTTGAAGATGAGAAGAAAAAAATATTAGGTGAAGTTGAAGATATCAGTGATGGTATTATTAAAATAAGATTTTTAGGAGAGATTGTTAATAATCGTTTTGTTGGAGGAGTTATTCGTAAACCAACATTTAATGCTAATCTTCGTTTGATTAATCGTGATGAAGTGGCAATGTTAGTTGGGGAAGATAATGATTCATCATTTATTTTAGGGGTAAGTCCTTTATATGATGATTATCCAATTAGAGTTGATATTAATGATTTATTTAGTAGCCATATGGCAATTTTTGGTAACAGTGGTAGTGGTAAATCATGTGGGGTAGCTCGTATTTTGCAAAATGTATTTTCTAATCCAAAGTTATTACCGTTTAAATCAAATTTCTTTATTTTTGATGCATATGGAGAATATCATAATGCATTAAGGGATGTTAGTAGGATTAATCCCAATTTGAACTTTAAATTTTATACGACCAATGTTAATCAAACAGATGGTCAGATTTTAAATTTACCAGTTTGGTTATTAGATATTGATGACATGGCTTTATTGTTAAGGTCAGAAACGCATTCACAGCTTACAATTATTGAACGTATGCTTAAATTGGCTAATATCTTCGCACTAGAGGATGATACAGCTATTCGTTATAAAAATCATTTGATTGCCAAAGCGATTATGAGTATTTTATATACAAATCAGACTGCAAGTAGTAAGCGAAATGATGTTTTTCAAATTTTGGCTACTTGTTCAACTGATGAATTTAATTTAGAAGCACCAGTTCAAGGTATTGGTTATACGCGTAAATTTAGGGAATGTTTTACAATTGATACAGCCGGACAATTTCCAGAAAGTATATTAATGACTGAATATGTAACTAATCATATTGATGAATCTTTAGATAAATATGAGCCAACTGAAATAAAATATTATACTTTAGAAGATTTGGAAAAAGCTTTAGATTTTACTTTAATTAGTGAAGGATTATTACATAATGATGAAACTTATAGTGATGCAATCACTTTAAAAGTTCGTCTTCATTCTTTAACTATTTCTGAAAATTCAAGATATTTACGTTATCCAAGTTTTATTACAATGGAAAATTATATTGCAACATTAGTATCAGTGAATGGTAAAAAAGCACAAATTATTAACTTTAATTTAGAAGATGTTGATGATTGGTTTGCTAAAGTAGTAGTTAAAATATATTCAAAGATGTTATTTAATTTTACGAAGCGTTTAAAACAAAGGGCATCTATTCCATTTCATATTTTTGTTGAAGAAGCACATAGATATGTTCAAAATGATGGGGATGTGGAATTAATAGGATACAACATTTTTGAGCGTGTGGCTAAAGAGGGAAGAAAATATGGAATCATTTTGAATTTGATTTCCCAAAGACCAGTAGAAATTTCAGAGACTGTTATATCACAATGTGCGAATTTCTTAATTTTTAAACTAAACCATCCAAGGGATGTTGAGTATATTACGAAGATGTTACCGAATATTAGTGCTGAAATTGTTGAAAAGCAAAAGTCGTTGCAGCCGGGAACTTGTATGGCCTTTGGTCAAGCATTTAAGGTTCCAATGATTGTTAGAATGCAAATGCCAAATCCTGCACCATCAAGTAGTAGTTGTGATGTTGTTGAAAGATGGAAAGTTTAAGATAGCAAATGAATAAGAAATTAATAGTATTTATTCTTTTGGCGGTTACTGTTTTAGCGCTTTCGTGGTTTGTTTTTACAGAAAAGACACCAGAGAAGGAAGTAAAAGAGGTTAAAACTGTTCGTAAGGATATATTAGAAGACCAAGTGGTTGATGAAAAAGTGGTAATTACAAATATTAATTTAGATACGCGAAAGGAAAGATCAACATTTAGTGCGAAAGTGCGAAACTTGACTAGTGATATTTTGGAATATCAGTCACTTAAGATTACAGTTAAGAATGGCACTAAAACAATTGCTGTTTTGTTAGGTTATTTTGGGGGACAACTAGAGCCTGAACAAACAGTAAGTGTTACGGCCGAGACTAACATTGATTTATCTAAAGCGTCATCCCTAGAATTTTCTTTATCAGGTTAATATTGTTTTTATAAATATAGTAGAGGAAGGTGAGATGTATGTTTTGCAGTAGATGTGGAACAGCAAATGCTGGTGATGCTAAATTTTGTATTCATTGTGGGGCACCATTGAATGAAGTAGCAGCTAGTAATGCAAATCAAACAGGAGATCAGGCTCCAGAAACGTTAGAAGTACCTACTAATTATTCTAATCCGAATTCAGGGGTAATTAGTAATATGATTAATCCAGGAGGGGTTAGAAAAGCTTTAAAAGCTGATGCTAAAGCAAGACCTAAAACACCACTTGTATTAGCGACTCTTGTTTATCTTATAATTTGTGGAGCGATAGGAGCAATTATTGCATCGGTAAGTGGAGTTGATTATTTTGCTTATACAGGTGAATTCGCGATGCCAATTTGGGCTAGTTCAGTAGAAAGTATTTTATTTACATTGGTTGGTGCTGTATTTGGTTATGGAATTTTATCTGTAGCTTTTGATGTCGTGAGAGGTAAACCAATTAATTTTGGTGATGTTTTTATAAGACCATTTAAAAACATGAAAAATCTGGGCTATTATTTATTAGTAATGGTATTAGTTTATGTTATTGGTTTTGTAGTTGGTTTTTTAGCAACAATAATTCCATTTTTAGGATTTTTCCTAATGATTGGACTGTTTGTGGCAGTTATTTATTATGGACCAGCAATTGATATTTTCTTATGCGTTTTAGTTGATGAAAATACACCAAAGGAAACTTTTACTTTATCTTTTAAACGAGCTTTAGATATTATTAAAGGTCATAGAGTTGAGTATTATGGAACTAATTTAAGTTTCTTTGGTTGGTGGTTACTTTCAATTTTAACTTTTGGTATTTTATTAATATGGATTCTTCCATATATGAGAATGACTGTAGCCAATATGTATAGAAGGTGGACTAAAGATGTTGATTTTAATGTTCAACAAACTGGTTTAAGTAATGGAGCAGTGATAGGTCTTTCCGTAGGTGGCTGCGGTGGTTGTTTTGCTGTATTTATAATTTTCTTCATAGGAATTATCGCAACGGTTTTAGTGTCATTAGGATATAATATAGATGCTATTGATAAATTAGAAAACTATGATAATAATCATTCAACAGTAGAAAAATCAACTAAAAATACTGGAACATCAAAGGTAACTATGGGTTCTGGTAGCAATATAGTGACTTTCAAGGTTCCTAGTGGATTTGATAGACCTTATGACGGTAATGATAGTGATTATAGTAGTTTTCATATGAATGATGGGTATGATTCAATTAAATATTCACATAGAAATATGGATGCAGATAAAGTGTATGGCTATGAAATGGAAACAATTACTAAGTATCGCTATGCTGATTATCAATATGTTGATAATGAATTTACAACAACAATAAATAATAAAACAATGAAGGTTCATACAACGAAAGTAACAACTGCTTATGATACTACTTATACTGAGGTTTATACTGTGTATCCAGTTAATAGTAGTAATTCAATTGAAATAGAAATTCAGGCATATGATAAAGATATAACTGCTGACAATATTAAAAATTATATTATTGTAAAATAAAAATCGGAAATTAATCCGATTTTTTTGTCTATTTGATGTAAACTGATTTTCGAAAACTTGTTTAAAACGGGGATATTGGATATAATGAATACAAGGTAAAAAATAGGGAATAATAAACTTAGCTAGTATAAGTAGGAGAGATAAAATGAGTAAAAGTAAAAAAAGAAATATAATAATAGGAAGTTTGTGTGCAGTAATCCTATTAATGAGCGTAGGGTATGCCGCATTTCAAACAATACTTAATATAGAAGGCACAAGTAATATAACATCATCATGGGATATAAAGATTACTAACGTAACAAGTAAAAATATAAAAGGAACAGCTTCAAATAATGGGGATCCAGTATGGGAAAATCTATCAGCTACTTTTAAAACAAACTTACAAGCTCCAGGTGATAGTATAGAGTATGATATCACAGTAACTAATAATGGAAACTTGAATGCAAAATTAGATAAATACAAATTAACTGATGCCAATAATGAAGCAATAAAATTTACGCAAACAGGATTAGCAAATGGGGAAGTATTAACTGCCGGAAGTACCAAAACATTTACGGTAAAAGTAGAATACTTAAGTATAGTAAGTGAACAACCCTCAAAAGTAACAAGTTCATTAACAATCACACTAGATTACTCACAAGCGGAGAATGGATATACACCAGGTGAGCAAGTAGCATCAGAACAATTAACATCAAACATAGTAACATCAGGAGATGGTTTATATGAAGACACATATGAGCCAGGAAGATATGTATATAAAGGCGCTAATCCAAACAACTACATAACATTTAATAATGAAGAGTGGCGAATAATATCAGTAGAAGCAGATGGCACTTTAAAAATTGTTAGAATGGCTAATTTAGGTAGCAGACCATATGATGTCGCAGGAAATAGAGATAATGCTAGCAATGGAGCAGGTGGAACCTATTGTTCATCATCTGCTAAAGGATGCAATGTATGGGCAAAAACAGATAATTTCATTAATGGATCTTTAAGTGGTACTGTTTTGAAAAACTCATCTTTAAATGAGTATTTAAATGCCGAGTATTACAATAGTTTAGATGATATTGCTAAGGATAAAATTCAAAATCATGTTTTTTATTACGGACCTGTAGATTCACTTGATGACTCACAAACAATTGAGTCGACTATTGAGGCTGAAAAAAAATATAGTTGGATGGGGAATATAGGTCTTATGCAGGCCAGTGACTATGTTCGGGCTACTTTCGATCCATTATGTATTAGTATTAATAGTGGGGTGTCTGCGCCATACCATTGTGGGCAATTTAACTTTTTGACTTTAGGTGATACTCAGTGGCCGTGGCTTTTAAATGCATTTCCTTCTACTAATTATGGAATATTCACAATAAGCGAGAATGGGTTTATTCATATGGGGGTAGATGGCGCTAAGGGAGATAGAGCGGTTTGGCCATCATTATATTTAAAATCTGATATCCAATTATCAGGAAAGGGAACAGAGGCTAATCCATATTCGATAAAATAAAAATCGGAAATTAATCCGATTTTTTCTATTCAACAGTAACTGATTTAGCTAGATTTTTAGGTTTATCGATATCGCAGCCTTTTAATTTAGCACTTTCATAACCAATCAATTGTAGAGGGATACTAGCAATAATTGGATTAGTGAAGTCATTATTATCTGGGATAATAATTTTATTATCGATCCAGTCTAGATTTTCATCTAGTTTATCTGTAGTTATTAGAGTTATAAAAGCGCCTCTAGCTTTGACTTCTTTAATATTGCTGAAGGTTTTTTCAGCAATGTTTTTGTCGGTAACAACAGCGATAACATTTGTCCCTTTGTTAATTAAAGAAATTGTGCCATGCTTTAATTCACCAGCAGGATAAGCCAAGGAGGTAATATAGGAAATTTCTTTTAATTTTAAAGCGCCTTCTAGACATAAGGCATAATCAATTCCTCTTCCAATATAAAAGCAGTTTTCTTTTTTATAAATTGTTTTCGCAATTCCTTTATAATTTTCGTTAATAAGTGTTTCTAAAATAAGCGGGGTGCCTTCAAGGAAACTAATAATCTCTAAAGCTTTTTTGTCGCTAATTAAGTTTCGAGTATTACCAATTGTTAAAGCAATTAAGCTTAAAATTGTAATTTGGGCTAGATAAGCTTTAGTGGTTGCTACTGATATTTCAGGTCCAGCTTTAATATAAATAGTTTTTGAAGCTTCTCTAGCTAAAGAAGAACCAATAACATTGACGATGGCTAAAGTATCTAAACCTAGTTCGTTAGCTTTTCTTAAACATGCAAGAGTGTCAGCGGTTTCTCCTGATTGTGAAATTAAAATAACTAAAGTATTTTCATCAGTAAAAACTTTTTGATATCTAAATTCAGAAGCTATATAAACATCAGTCTTAATATTAGCGTATTTTTCAATTAGGTTTTTGCCAATTAATCCAGCGTGATAGGCGCTACCACAGCCTACGATAGTAATATTTGTGTATTTTTCAAAGTTTGGCATATTTTCTATTAAACTTTCTAAACCATATTTTAAAAATGGCTTAAGGGTGTGTTTAACAACTTCAGGTTCTTCGTGAATTTCTTTTAACATAAAGTGATCATAGCCGTTTTTTTCTGCTTGGGTGATGCTACCTTCGAAAGTTAAAATTTCTTTATTAACTTTATCTAATTTATCATCATAGATATTAACTTTATCACTAATTTTAATTATTTCATTGCTTTCAATTAATATATATTTATCTGTATATTTTAAAATAGCTGGAACGTCAGAAGCAATGAAATTTTCTTTGTCACTAATACCAATAATAAGTGGACTATCACGTCTAATTGCGTATAAAGAATTTGGTATATCATCGCAAAGTATACCTAAAGCATAGGAACCAATTAAAAGTTTTTTTATTTGAACTAAAACTTTTAAAATGTCTGGTTTTTCTTTGTATAGTTTATCTAAAAGGGCGGCAATAACTTCACTATCTGTTTCTGATTTGAATTTATAGCCGGATTTAACTAATAATTTTTTTAACGCTTCATAATTTTCAATAATTCCATTATGAACGATTGTAAATTTGCCTTGACGGTGAGGATGAGAATTTTTTTCGTCAGGGCGACCATGGGTGGCCCATCTGGTATGGCCAATACCAATATTGCCGTATACATCTTTTTTTAATTTACCTTCAAGATTTTTAATTTTACCACTGGCTTTAATGATTTCAACGCGGTTGCAAGTACGATAAGCAATTCCAGCTGAATCATAACCACGATATTCTAAAGATTTTAAACCGTTCATTAAAACATTAATGGCGTTTTTATTTCCAACATAACCAATAATACCACACATAATTATGTCTCCTTTCAGAAGTAGGTTTTTATCTATCCTTACTTATATTATATAGAAAAGTTTGAAAAATGGCAATAAATTTCATTTTGGACAAGGAAATCAAGCTTTCACCAGGTATGATACCTATAAAGACAAAAAGTCTTAGAAAGGTAAGGTGTTTATGGAAATTTTAAATGTTTCAAATTTAACAAAAAAATATGGAAAGGATGAAAATTTAGTAAAAGCTGTTGATGATGTGAGTTTTAAAGTTCAAAAAGGTGAATTTGTTGCCATTGTTGGTCCAAGTGGTGGTGGAAAGAGTACACTTATTCATTTACTTGGTGGGGTAGATAAGCCTGATAATGGTAAAGTTTTAATTAATGGTGAAGATTTGTATGGATTAAAAGGGGATAGTTTAACTATTTTTAGAAGAAAGAATATTGGAATTATCTATCAGTTTTATAATCTGATTCCCGTACTGACGGTTAAAGAAAATATTATTTTACCAGCGGTTTTAGATGGTAGAAAGATAATGGCTGATTATTTAGAAGAGCTAATTAAAACGCTTGATTTAAAGGGAAGACTTAATTATTTGCCAAATGAAATTTCTGGAGGCCAGCAACAAAGATGTGCGATTGGAAGAGCTTTAATTAATCATCCTAAGTTGTTACTCGCTGATGAACCTACGGGGAATTTGGATAGCAAGAATACGAAAACGGTGATGAAATTACTTAAATATTATAATGAAACTTATGGTCAGACGATTATTATGGTTACTCATGATTTGAAGCTAGCTAAACAAGCCTCAAGAATTATTACCTTTGAGGATGGAAGAATTGTGGATGATAAAAATGTCCATTAGAAATTTGTTTTATAATAAGAAAAGAACACTCATGATTATTTTTAGTATTTGTTTATCTTCAACTTTGCTTTTGATAATTAGTCTGCTTTTTTCAAGCGTTCACGATTTTATGATCAAAGAGATTGTTAAAGATAAACCTTATCATGTTTTAATTAAAACAGAGGAGTTTAAGCAAACGGATTATATTAAATCGATATCTTATAAAAATGATGAGGCCTTGATTCAATATAATGAAATTAAAGACACATATAGTAATACCGATTTACTTTGTCAAAAAATCAAATGTGATGAAGTTAAATATAATGATGCTTTATTATCTTTATATGGGCTTTCAAAAAAAGAAAATGTCCTTTCGAGCTTTAAAAGTTTATTAGTTACAGTTTTTTTAAATTTAGGTTTTGGCGTGTTTATTTTAATTACTAATGCTTTTACAATTTCTTTATCAGAAAGAAAAAA
Organism: uncultured bacterium; assembly: GCA_959020415.1. Taxonomy (GTDB): domain Bacteria; phylum Bacillota_I; class Bacilli_A; order RF39; family UBA660; genus Coprosoma. The sequence continues at coordinate 11,148 of CAUERX010000005.1, forward strand.
ACAAATTGGTATTTTAAGAAGTATGGGAATGACTAAATGGCAATTTATGAAGATGAATTTAAAGGAAGTTTTAATTGTTTTAATAATAGGTTTAGTTATTTCTCTAATTTTTAGTTTTTGGTTGATACAGTTACTATTAGTGATTATTAATTATCTGCTTAAGGATATTTTTACATCAAAGTTTGTTTTAACAATTTATATCCCATTTTTACTTATGGCTTTAGTATTTATTGTTTTTTTGGTAATAGGATCTAGTATTTGGCCAATGATAAGGTCTAGTAGGGTAAGTGTGATGAAAGCGATATGTGGGAATGATGATTTTAAAAATAAGAAATTACCAAATTGGACTAAGAAATTTGCGATAACTAGAAGATTAGCTTTTTATAATTATTATAGGTGTAAGCGAAAATATTTAGTTGTTACTTTTTGTATATTCATTAGTGTTTTATTATATACTTCATTTAGTTTGTATCTAAGGTATGGTATTAATACAATAAATAGTTATAGTGAAACTCCAGATTATGATTTTGAAGTGATTGGTAATGGTAATGAGGAATCTGTATTAGCTTTAGATGACTTAGGCAAAAAATTTGAAAAACATAAATTAGTTAAAAGTTGCTTATTAAAAGGCAAAATTGCAATTGATAGTTATTTGGATAAAAATGATTATACGGATTCAAAACAGATTTTAATTGTTCAAAATAATGAAGAAAGAGTCATTAATCGATTAGTTGAAATTAATGAGAAAGACGGAAGACTGGTGAAGGATAATCGAAAATATTTGAAAAAAGAAGTATTAGTAGATGGATTAGAAAATGGGAAAATTAAAACTACTGATGAAATACCATGGGGACTTAGGGAATTGCTTAATAAGGATAATGTTATTTTACTAACTGATAAGTTTGAACATTATTGTCCAGAATTTGGGGTTAATTTGTTTATCAAGGGTGATTCAGCTAAAGCCTTAGCTGAGCTTAAAAAAATGAAAAATATTGATGTTAGTTATGTTGATGTGAAAAAAGCTTTAAGATTAAAGGATAATTTGTTGTTAGTGATTAAGTTATGTTTATATGGAATAGTTGGTTTAGTCATTTTAGTTGGTTTTTCGTCAATTATTAATACAATGCATGCTAGTTTAAATTTACGAACTAAGGAATTTGGATTACTCTTTAGTATAGGACTTACTAAAAAACAATTAAACAAAATGCTTTTTTTTGAAAGTTTACTTATGCTTATTAAAGCTTTTGTACTAGTTTTTCCGTTTACTCTAATTGTAAATTATATTTTATATTATAGTGTTAATATGGTGTTTGAGGTTTCAATAATATGGCCTTTAAAAGAATTATTATTATCATTTGTAGTTAGTTTATTCCTTATTTATTTGACGTTAAAAAGTATTTATAAAAGTTTTTACCATAGGGAAATTACTTCAATGATTTCAAGCGACAACGTTTGATGTAAAGACCTTCTAAAAAACTTTAAGCGAGAATATAATTATGGTATAATGGAAATAAGGATGTGATTACATGAGAGTAGTCGTAAGTGCTGGAGGAACTGGTGGACATATTTATCCGGCGTTAGCTATTATCGATAAGATTAAGGAACAGGAACCTGATAGTGAATTTTTATATATCGGAACCCATAACCGAATGGAAAAGGATATTGTTCCCGCTCGAGGTATTCCTTTTAAATCGATCGAAATGTATGGTTTTAATAAAAAACATTTGATGAAAAATTTTAAAACCATTTCTTGTATTTTTAAAGGTTTTAAAGAATGCAAGAAAATGATTAAGGAATTTAACCCTGACGTTGTTATTGGCGTTGGCGGTTACGTAACAGTTCCTGTAATTATAAGTGCAAAAAAATTAGGTTATAAAACATTTATTCATGAACAAAATAGTATTCCAGGAAAGGCTAATCGGTATTTGGCTAAGTACTGTGATGCAATTGGAGTTTCTTTTGCTTCATCTATGGAATACTTGCCAAAAGAAAAAACATTTTTATCAGGAAATCCATGCAGTGAAAATGCAGTTAATGTGAAGGCTGTTACAAAAATGGAACTTGGACTTTCTGCTGCTAAGAAATTGGTTTTGATCGCAATGGGTTCTTTAGGTTCGTCTTCGATGAATCGTTATTTGATAAAAGAGCTTAACAAATTTAAAAATAAAAAATATGAAGTTTTAATTGTTACAGGTAAAGCTAACTATGAGGAATTTATTAAAAACGAAATTCCTAGTAATGTTAAAGTTATCCCATTTTATGAGGGATTAACGAAAGTTATGAAGCGTACTGACTTAATGGTGTCAAGAGCTGGAGCTTCAACTTTAAGTGAAATCATTGCTTTAGAAGTACCAACTATTTTAATACCATCTCCGTTTGTTGCGAATAATCATCAATATATAAATGCGTTAGATTTGATAAATAATGAAGCAGCTTTAATGATTGAGGAAAAAGATTTAGATGGTGATATTCTGATTCAAAAAATTGACGAGGTTATCGATGATGATAAATGTTTAAGGAAAATGAAAGAAAACCTTAAAACATTGAAGGTTCCAGATAGTGCTTTACTTATTTATAATAAATTAAGAGAGATAATAAAATGAACGGGCAATTTGGGTTAGAAATAGATAATGCGTTAATTAAGAACTACACAACTTATAAGTTATCTGGTACAATTAAAAAGATAATTTTTCCAGATTCTATTTGCCAGTTGTTAAAATTACTGGAGTATTTAAAAATAAACCAAATTAAATATATGGTCGCTGGCTTTGGCTCTAACTTAGTTTTTATAAAAGACTATGATGGTGTAGTAATTAAGTTAGATAAATTAAATGAATTAAAGATTGATGGTAATCTGGTAACGGTTGGAGCAGGATATAATTTAGTGAAACTGTCAATTAAGACGGCTAAATTAGGTCTTAGCGGCTTAGAGTTTGCTTCTGGTATTCCGGCAACCGTCGGTGGAGCTATTTATATGAATGCTGGAGCTTATAAGTCTTATATGAGTGAAATTGTTAAAGAAATTACTGTTATCGATGACAATTTAGAATTAAAAAAAATAACTAATAAAGAGCTTAATTTTGGTTACCGAACTAGTTTGCTTAAAGAAAAAAAATATATTTGTGTTTCAGCAATGTTAGAATTACAACCTGGAGATAAAGAGGAAATTTTAAAGTTAATCAAAGAACGCAAGGAAAGACGTTTAAAATCTCAACCTCTTGAATTTCCTTCAGCAGGAAGTGTATTTCGTAATCCTGAAGGTGATTATGCTGGAAGGTTAATTGAAGAACTAGGATTTAAAGGTAAAAAAGTCGGGGATGCAATGGTTAGTGAAAAACATGCTAATTTTATTGTTAATGTGGGGAATGCTAGCGGTGAAGATGTAAAAAAGCTAATTATAGAAATTCAAAACAAAGTTAAAGAAGTGTATGGAATTAAGCTAATAGTCGAACAAGAATTCATAGAATAAAAGGTGATAGGGCATGGCTAAAAAGAAGGTCAAGAAAAAAAAGGTAAAGGCAAAGAATGTTTTAGTGTTTTTAGTTATAGTGTTAATAGCAGCTTTAGGGGTTATGTATGTTTATAATTTAAAAATTACAAGTATTGTTGTTAAAGGAAATACTTTATATACAGACTGGCAAATTATTAAACTTGCTAATCTCGAAGAGTATCCAAGCAGTATGCAAAACTTATCGGGGATGATTAGCAGTAAACTCGAGAAAGATCCTTACATCAAAAAGGCAACCGTAAAAAAGAATTGGATTACTAATGTTGAAATCGATATTGAGGAAAATTTACCTTTATTTTATTATGTTCCTAATCAAAAAACGGTTTTAGCAGATAAAACTGAAACAACTGATAATTTTCCGGTACCAACTTTAGTTAACTATGTACCAAACAAAATATATTCTGAATTTATTAAAGAGATGAATAATACTGATTATTCAATTGTTAAAAGAATTTCAGAAATTAAATATGATCCAAATGAAGTTGATGAAGAAAGATTTTTATTAACAATGAGTGATGGCAATTATGTTTATTTAACTTTGAATAAGTTTAATAAAATAAACCATTATTTAGATATTATTAAAGAGTTTAATAATAAAAAGGGCATATTATATTTAGATTCTGGAGAATATTTTAAAGTTATTGAGTAAGAGCTTTTTGCTCTTTTTTGTTGTATTTTATAATTTAGATTATTAGTAATTATTATATAATGATTTAAAAAACTAAAGTATTTTTGTATTGCTTTTTTCTTTGGCTTATTTTTAAAGGATTTTTTGAACTTTTTTTGACATTTACTTTGCATTTTAGAAAAAATATAGTATAATTATAATAATACTGTAGGAGATGATGGTAATGGAGCACGTATACTCAAGCATTGACATTGGCAGCGATACTATCAAAATTGTGGTTTGTGAGCTATACAAGAACCATTTAAATCTGCTAGCGGCAACTTCTTCGCCGGCTAGGGGAATAAAAAAAGGTTTAATTGTTAACCCTAAAGAGGCCCAAGCTTCAATTGCCGAAGCTTTTAAAGATGTAGAAGATATGCTCGGAATAGAAATTAAAAAGGTTATTGCTTCAGTACCTAGTTACCAAGCAGAATATAAAATTATTAAAGGTGAAACTACTGTTATTGGTGATACGATTACAAGTAAGGATATGAATAATGCTTATAAAATAGGAATTAAGCAGGCTTTAAATCCTAATAATGAATTTGTAACAGTTATTCCAATTGATTTTAAAATTAATGATAAAACAGTTATGAAGGATCCAAAAGACTTCCCAGGGGATAAACTGATGGGGCGCGCGATGATGGTAATGACGCCAAAGAAAAACGTTTATTCAGTGGCAAGTATACTGGAAAGTTTGGGAATTGAAATAGTCGATATTTCAGTTGGCAGTATTGGTGATATTAATAGCTTTAGAAATAAAGAGATTGATAATGATATAGGCGCTGTTATTAATGTTGGCAGTGAGGTTACAGCGGTAAGTTTGTATAATAAAGGAATACCTGTAAATACAAAAATTGTAGGTATGGGTGGAAAAGATATCGATAATGATATTGCTTATATGTATAAAATTAATACAGTTGAAGCTAAGAAAGTAAAAGAAAAATTTGCTTTTGCAAATAGACAAAATGCGAATGTGAACGATGTTTATGAAACGACTAATTTAAATGGTCAAAAAGTTAAAATTAATCAATTAGAAGTTTCAGAAGTGGTTATGTGTAGAGTTCAAGAAATACTATCTTTAGCAAAAAATGAAATTAACCTCTTAACAAATAGGCCAATTAAGTATATAATAATAACTGGTGGCGTTAGCAATGCACTAAATTTTGAATACACAGTACATGACGCACTTGGTTCAAATGCATATGTTGGCAAAATAAAATTGATTGGTGTTAGAAATAATAAATATAGTACAGCTTTAGGAAATATTATTTATTTTATAAATACACTAAAGTTAAAGGGGCAAGATTATACAATGCTTAGTAAAAGTGACATGGAAATTCTTTCATCACCGGATAAGCATTTCATAAATACGTCAAATGAAACAATGCTGGGTAAAGTATTTGGATACTTTTTCGGCGAATAGGAGGAAATTTAATGTTTGGATTAGAAATGGATCAATTAGCGAAAATTAAGGTTATAGGAATTGGCGGTGGCGGTAATAACGCTGTTAATCGTATGATAGAATCAGGGGTACAAGCAGTAGAGTTTATTGTAGCTAATACTGATTCACAAGTTTTAAATAATTCACTTGCTGAAAAGAAAATTCAGATGGGTGAACAATTAACTAATGGACTTGGAGCTGGTGCCAATCCACAAATTGGTAAGGAAGCGGCTTTAGAGTCAAAAAATGAAATTGAAGAATCATTAAAAGATGCTGATATGGTATTTATTACCTGTGGAATGGGTGGTGGAACTGGAACGGGGGCCGCTCCAGTTGTGGCTGATATCGCGCAGAGCCAAGGTGCATTAACTGTTGGTATCGTAACAAAACCATTCTCATTTGAAGGTAAAAAGCGTATGGAACAAGCTTTAGAAGGAATTAAAGAATTAAAGAAGCATGTCGATACTTTAATCGTCGTTCCTAACGATAGATTAAGAGAAATTATTGACAAATCAACACCGTTATTAGATTCATTCAAGGAAGTTGATAATGTATTGAGACGTGGTGTTCAATCTATTTCGGATTTAATTGCGGTAGCTGGATTAATCAACCTAGACTTTGCAGACGTTAGAGCGGTAATGGAAAAACGTGGCGATGCTTTAATTGGAATTGGTGCTGGTGTTGGAGAAGATAGAGCAGTAGAAGCAGCTAATCAAGCGGTATTAAGCCCACTTCTTGAAACTAGCATTGATGGTGCTACTGATGCGATTATCAATGTAACTGGTGGTCCAAACTTAACTTTATTTGAAGTTGAAGAGGCAGTAGAAGCAATTAGAAAATCAGCTAATACTGATATTAATACAATCTTTGGTGCAGTTATTAATGAAAATTTCACAGATGAAATTATTGTTACAGTAATTGCAACTGGATTTGATGATAAGAACAAAGAGGTTCCTTCTCATGCAAGTAAGGAAGAGACTATCGATGTTTTATTAGATGATGATGATAGTGATGATACTGTTATTCCAGCATTCCTTAGAAAGAGAAATTTTTAAAGAATAGAATAATCTATTCTTTTTATTTGCGCTTCTCATAAATATGTGTTATAGTTAGTTGTCAGGTTTTAAACCTTGTTAGAAAGAAGAATACATGAAAAAATTTAAAGAATTGGAGCTCAAGGAAGAAGTCCTCAAAGTAATAGATGCTTTAGGTTATGAATTACCTAGTAAAATTCAAGAAGAAATTATTCCATTAATTATGGAAGGAAATGATGTAATCGGGAAAGTTCAGACCGGAACGGGTAAGACAATGGTGTTTACTGCTAGTGTTTTATCAAAAATTGATCCAGAAAACAAAAGTGTTCAGGTTTTAGTTTTAGCGCCAATTAGAGAGTTAGGTGTTCAAGTAAGTGAGGAATTTAATAAACTTAGTAAATTTAATAAATTAAATGTTTTGGCAGTATATGGCGGGTTTAGTATTGAAAAATGAACGTTTTGAAAAAAGGTGTTCAAGTAGTAGTAGGAACGCCAGGGAGAATTATGGATCTTTTAATGCGTAAAACTTTAAAATTGGATAATTTGGATTATTTTATTTTAGATGAGGCTGATGAGATGCTTAATATGGGATTTATTGATGATATTGAGTGCATTTTCATGCAAACTGGTGAAGAGAAGCAAGTATTATTATTCTCGGCAACAATGTTAAATCCAATAGAACGTTTAGCTTCACGTTATATAAAAAAAGATTATAAATTTATTGAAATAAAAGAAAATAGCCGAACTTCAATTAATGTTGAGCAAAACTATTATTTGGTAAATAATAGAACTAGGGAAGAGGTAATGTACCGTGTTTTGGACGCCAATAGCTTTAAACTGGGAATTATTTTTTGCCAAACTAAAAAATAATGTGATGAATTATTAGGTGAGATGCAAGGACGTGGTTATAGTGTTGAAGTTATGCATGGGGATATTTCTCAAAGCATGCGTAGTCAAACTTTAAGACGTTTTAAAGCTGGAGCATTTAATTATTTAATTGCAACTGATGTTGCTGCAAGGGGAATTCATGTTGATGATATCGATGTGGTAATTAATTATAATTTACCGCAAGATATTGAATCTTATATTCACCGAATTGGAAGAACGGGGAGAGCTGGTAATTCAGGATTATCTGTTTCTTTAGTTAATCTAAAGGAAGTTAGATTTTTGCAGGATGTCGAAAAAGTTGCTAAATGTCAGGTTATAAAAAAAGATTTACCAACTTTTGCTGAATTTTATGCAAATAAGTATGAGCAAATTAAAACTGAGGCTTTAGCGATGAAAGATGAACAATGTCTTACCTATATAAAGGATATGGAAAAAGATGAATTAATAAAATTGGCTTCAGGATTATTAAAAATAACTTTTGACCGAGAAATAGGAGCTGATTTTAGTGTTGATGTAACAGTTAAAACAAAACAGAAAAACTTCACTTCGAAAGACAAACCAAGAGTGTTTTTAACGATCGGGAAAATGGACAAACTTGAAAATGGTAGTTTATTGGATTTACTAAAAAAAGAAACAAACATTGCTAAAGAAAACTTTAGTAATATTGAAATTTTAAATAAGTTTACTTTTTTAGATGTTGATAATAAAGTGATAGATAAATTAAAAAAAGGTTTAAATAACAAAAAATTTCGTGGTCGTAAAATTAATGTAGAAATTGCCAATAAAGGAAGATAAAATTGAAATTTAGTTTATTAATTGAACTAAGTTTTTTAATTATTAAATATCTAGTTTTTTCGACAAAATAACAACTTAACTAACATGTACAATGGAGTTTAGGTGATAGTATGAAAAAATATCTTTTTCCAGTAGTGGCAAGTTTAATTATAGGAACTTTAATGGCCTATTTTTTGATTAGTGGGTACGATCATACTGAAGGAATTACTGTTTCTAAGAATGCAGAAACCATTTATTATGTTCAAAGAGGAGTATATTCTAGTAAAGAAAATATGCAGGATAATATGGAAGAATTTGAACATTACATTTATAATGTTGAGGATAATATGTACTATACTTATATCGGAATTTCAACAAATAAAAAAAATGCAGAGAAAATACAAGGATATTATAAAGAAAAAGGGTATGATACATATATAAAGGAAAAGATTACAGATAATGCTGGATTTTTAACAGTTTTAGGGCAGTATGATGATTTGCTTTCTAAAACTAAAGATGGAGGAACCATAAATGCTATTTGTAATCAGGTTTTAGCGAAGTATGAGGAGATGGTTAACGATGAATATCAGAATTAAAGAGTTGCCTATTAATGAAAGACCGAGGGAAAGATTAATTAATAAAGGGGTTAGTAGTTTAAGTGATGAAGAGCTATTGTCAATAGTTTTAAAAACGGGGACAAAGGATATGTCGGCTAAAGTATTAGCGTCTAAACTATTAAAAGAAATTGGACATATTCAAAATTTAAAACATATTACTTATCATGAACTCATAAATATTAAGGGAATTGGGGCAGCAAAAGCTTGCCTTGTTTTAGCGATAATTGAGCTTAGCCGAAGAGTTAGTGTTAAACAGGATAAAATCATTGATATAAAGATAAAATCGCCTGAGGTGGTATATGAATATTATAAAAGTATTGTTAGTTCATCGCAGGAAAATTTTTACTGCTTGTATCTCGATTCTGGTAAAAAGGTTTTGAAAGAAAAGTTATTATTTGTTGGAACAGTTAATCATAGTATGATCCATCCAAGGGATATATTTAAAGAAGCTTATTTACTTAATGCAACGGCTGTAATTTGTGTGCATAATCATCCTAGTGGTGATGTGAGACCAAGTATTGAAGATATTAATGTAACACAAAGGTTAAATCAAATTGGGATATTAATGGGAATTAAGTTAGTTGACCATGTTATTATTGGAGAAAACAAATACTATAGTTTTTTAGAAAATGGTAAAATTTAGTTGGTTTTTCTCCTAAAATATATTATAATTTTATATAGGTGATAAAAATGTACAAGAAAAAGGAATTTGAAAAACGATACTTATTAATTATTATTATAGTTGCCATAGCAATATTGCTGGTGGTACTTTCAGTTGCTTTAAAAAAGGATCGTAATTTAAATCCTGTCGAGAAAATTGTTAAAGATAGTGGTACATTTGTTATCAACGTTATTTCAGCGCCGGTTAATTTTATTAAAGATAAAATTAGAGAGGGCCGTGAAAAAAATGACATATATGAGAAATATAAGGAACTTAAATCTAAAGAAGAACAAATAGATAGTGTAGTTGCGGCTAATGATAATTTAAAAGATGAAGTTAGTAAACTTAAAAAGACGCTAGATTTGAATACGGTATTAAGTGATAAGGTTTACAAAAATGCAACGGTTATTAATCGTAATATTGATTATTGGTATGATGAAGTTACAATTGATAAAGGCAAAGTTGATGGAATTAAGAAAAATATGGCGGTTATCAATAATGATGGTTTAATTGGAAAAGTCTCAACAGTTAGTAATCATGTAAGTACGGTTAAATTGTTAGCTAATGAAAATATGAGTGATAAAATAAGTGTTAAAATAAAGGTTAAAGATAGTTATGTTTACGGACTTATTTCAAAATACAGTTCAAAGAACAATACATATACTGTTGAAGGTATTAGTGAAAATATTGATATTCCAAAAGGTGCAGATGTTGTAACAACTGGAATGGGTGATACCTTTCCTAGTGGTTTATTAGTTGGTCATGTAACAAAGGTGACAACAGATAACTTTGATTTATCAAAGGTTGCTTTAGTTGAGGCTTCAGTTGACTTTAATAATATTGATTATGTTTCTGTATTGAAAAGGAAAGATAGCTAATGGTATTAGTAGTGATTATTGTGTCTTTTATTTTAGACAGCGTTATGTCAAATTTTATTTCTTTAAATAGTTTTTTTACACCATTATTTACTTTAATGTCTCTTATTATTGTATATCCTTACTTTAAGGGTAATCAAGCTAGATTTTTTGGAACTTGCTTTTTAACAGGTGTATTTTATGATTTAATATACTCTGATACAATTGTGATTCATGGATTTTTATTTTTAATGATTGGATTTATTATTACAAGGATTAATTTAGTTTTGGCTAATAATTATTTAAATGTAATGATTATGGCAATAATATGTATTATATTTTATCGGTTTGTAGCATATGGATTATTATTAATTACAGCTAATGTGTCGTTTCATTGGGTAGCAGTTTTGAAAAGTATTTATCATTCATTAATTGCGAATGTGATATATGTTGCTTTAGCTTATATAGTGACTGATAAAATAAGTTTAAAATTTAAAATTCATAAGTCTAATTAAGCTTTTTAAAGCTTTTTTCTTGCTTAAATGTGATTATTGTGATAGAATATGCTCTATGCAGAAGTAATATAATATATAGACATTTTCATTTTGATAATGGTATTTTATATTGGAGGGTGATTTTATTATGCAAGATGAAGCTAGAAAACAAAGAATTGAGCAAAATTTAAAAGAGTTAGAAGAACAAATTAGAAATATTGAAGAACAAAAAAGAGTAAATATGGTCGAAGCAGCAGTGGCTTTAAAAAGAAAACGTCAGTTCGAGGTAAGAATTGCGGAACTTACAGAGGAACTTAGACTTTCTAAAAGGGATATTCAATTACACATATATGCTGAAAAACGTGATGAGTTAATTCAAAGGCTTGGCAAAAAAGGTGTTAACTATGGTGAGTATTTAGAAAAATGGAATGAATTTAATATGTTATCTGAAGAATATTTGCCATTAATAGACTATATCCTTCAATATGTCCCTGATGATAGACGAGGGGTAATTCATCGTCTTGTTTTAGGAATTGAAAAAGTCAATGATGAAGAAGCTATGTTTAGGGAAAGTGTTGGAATTACACAAGGTGAGGAAGAGTTACGCTCTTTAATTCCATTAAAAAAAGAAGCCCAAGCAGAATATGAAAGCTATAGTTGGTTGGCTAGAAATTGTCAAAGTTTAATTGATTCAAAGCAAAGCGCTATCGACGAACTAAAAGGATTTTATTTAGAAGAGACTACTGGACAAGAGGAAATCACTAACAAGCAAAAATCGATAGGTGTTATGCCAACTAGTCTAAAAGATAATCAATAATTATTAAAGGAGTTCTAAAAACTCTTTTTTTCTATATATTTTAATAGGTGATAATTATGGCAAAAAAAGTCAAAGTAAAACCATCGCGTTTTTCTAGAATTAGTAGTAAGCTTTTGGTATTTGTTGTTATATTATTAGTATTTTTAATTTCACTTAAGAGTAACGCAGATCTTAGAGATTTTGTATACAAAAAAGTATTTCAAAATAATATGAGTTTTGCCAAAATCAACGAAGTTTATAAAAAGTATTTTGGTTCTTCTTTACCACTGGCAGATAATGCAACGGAAACTACTGAACTTGTTTCGGCAAATAAACTTGAATACAGTGATAGTAGCAAGTATAAAGATGGGGTTAAATTGACTGTTAAAGACGGATATTTAGTTCCATCAATGGATAGTGGATTAATTATTTTTGCTGGTAAAAAAGATGATTATGGTAATACAGTAATTGTTCAAAGACCTGATAACGTTGAAGTTTGGTATGCTAATTTGAAAACAATTGGTGTTAGTTTATATGACTACATTAAAAAAGGTGAAAACATCGGTGAAACTGATGGCACAAGTTTATATATGGTCTTTACTAAAGAAGGGAAAACTTTAGACTATCAAAAATATATTTAAAATTCATTTATTTTATTATGTCGCAGCCTTTGTCAGCGTTTTTACGGGTAATTTCAAAGGCTTTTTGATTTTTACAGTAATTACCCTTATTCACGAGTGTGGGCACGTAGTGGCGGCATTATATTATAAATGGAGGATAGAAAAAGTGATATTGCTACCATTTGGGGCACTAACGCTTTTTCATGAGAAAATAAATAGACCATTGAAGGAAGAATTTATTATTTTAATTATGGGACCTTTAGTTCAAATAGCTTTTGTATATTTATATTTGCGCTTTGATTATAATGAATTTATTTTAAATTATAGTAATTTAATTTTATTTTTTAATTTACTGCCAATATATCCATTGGATGGTTCTAAACTTTTAAATATTGTTTTAAATAAAATTACAAGTTTTAAGAGAAGTCATTTATTAACAATTTATATTTCACTTTTAACGGTTGCCTTTTTGCTTTTAAATGTTAAATTTAATTTAATTTTTACGCTTATTTTATTTTTTGTAGTTATTAAAGTTATCGATGAATATAAAAATCATGATAGTTTATTTAATAAGTTTTTGTTAGAACGCTATACTAATAATTTTAATTTTAAAAAACGAAAAATTATTAAAGGAAGAAAGGTTTCGAAAATGAAACGTGATTATCAGCATATATTTTATAATGAGGGGAAATATACAACTGAAAAGGAAATTCTTCGTAAAAGGTTTGACTTTACTAGGAAAATGTGGTAAAATTTCTAATTGTGTAGAGCTTCCTCTACAACCGCGCAGAGAAGGTTATAAAAATACATCAGTATTTACCTTAATGGCGAGTCTTAGATTCTAAAAGGAGGTTATGAAATGAAAGCAGTTTTTGAAACTGGAGGAAAACAGTATTACGCTAGTGAGGGTACAGTTCTTTATGTTGAAAAGTTAGATGCAGCTGCCGGAGATACTATTACTTTTGATAATGTATTAATGGTAAATGGTCACAGTGGTATGCCTTACGTTAAAGGTGCTAAAGTAGAAGCTAAAGTTATTAAACAAGGCAAAGCTAAAAAGATCGTTGTATTTAAGTTTAAAGCAAAGAAAAAATATCGTCGTACTCAAGGACACCGCCAACCATATACTAAGGTTGAAGTTACTAAAATTATTGAGAAATAATGATTAAAGTTAGAATTAATAAAAACCATATTGAAATAAGTGGTCATTCGATGTATGACGAGGCAGGAAGAGATATAGTCTGTGCTTCAGCTTCGAGCATTGTGATAACAAGTGTTAATGCGATTTTAAGCTTTGATAAGGAAGCGCTTAAATACGAAGAAAAAAATGGATATATCAAAATTGATATTTTAAAAAACAATAAAGAGACTGAGACACTTATTTTAAATATGATTACACTTTTAAAAGAGTTAGAAGAACAATATAAAAAAAATATTAAAATATACAAGGAGGTGTAGTTCATGCCAATGTTAAAGTTAAATATCCAATTATTTGCCCACAAAAAAGGACAAGGTTCAACTAAAAATGGACGTGATTCAGAATCAAAGAGATTAGGCGCTAAAGCTGCTGACGGACAATTTGTTACTGGTGGTTCTATTATTTATCGTCAAAGAGGAACTAAAATTTATCCAGGCAATAATGTTGGAATCGGTAAAGATGATACGATTTTTGCAAAAATCGATGGAGTTGTTAAATTTGAACGTGTCGGAAGGGATAAAAAACAAGCTAGTGTTTATCCTAAATAAGAGAACTTTGGTTCTTTTTTTTAATTTTAAAAATAATATTTATTAGTAGAGTGTAAAAGTATTGTAATTTTTTAATTTTTATGTTATATTTAGAATGTAAAGTCGTGAGGATTTGCAGCTCGATGGTGCAGCATAATAAAAGAAGTAAAAAGGGAGAGGAGGAATAAATATGTTAAAGTGGTTAAGAAAATTCTTCTAGAAATATAATAGATATACGACGTCTTTAAAAAATTTTATCTATTATAATATATAAAATTAGCTCTAGAATAACTAGAGCTTTTTGTTGTCAAAAAATGTACATCTTTGTTTAAAATATATCACTTTTCTTGCGTTCTATGTTTTATGTTGCTATAATTGCATTAGAAAGTAGGGAATTTTATGGGGTTATTCAAAGAAAAGTCTTTATTAAAAACTATGATTATAATTATAGTATTTTTTACTTATAATATCATTATTAGTACATTAATGGCTACTTTAGGGATAACAGATAAAGCATTGCTGATGTTTGTACCTGATTTAGTATTTTTAATAGTTGTTTTGATTTTATACGGGAAGACTATCAAGGAAGATTTTAAAAAGTTTCATGCAACGCATAAAATTGGTAAAAGACTGGTAATTATATTAAGTGGTTTTGTAATTTTGTTTGTTGTTAATATTGGGGTAGGTATGATTTTAGATCTTATATTTCCAAATGTAACGGTTGATGAAAATACAACGACTTTATATTCTTTAGATACGATATATACAATATTTAAGGTATTAATATTTTCGGTAATTGCTGAAGAATTAGTATTTAGAAAATCAATTGGTGAAGTTGTTGATAATAAAATTGCTTTTGTTATTATAAGTAGTTTAATTTATTCATTAACTAATATTTTATATTCTGATTTAACTAGTTTATCTGTTTGGGTTAATGCTATTAGTTATTTTGCTATTTATTTGACCTTGTCAATAATTTATGTTAAAAACAAAGATAACATTTATCCAGTAATGGTTATGAAATTTTTACTTAATTTAATTCCGGTGGCTATTTTATTATCAGGTGTTTAGGATGGATAGATGTATTAATGTTTTAGCAGTAGTACAAACTAAATCGGCTGATTTTCTAGCCGTAGTTCAACAGCCATCGGTTGGACTAAAAAATGCAAATAATTTAATAATTGTAATTGTTATTATAATTGTTATTTTATTAGCGGCAACGTTATTTAAACGTAGAAAGTAAGGGGGGAAGCTTCTTCCCTTTTTAGCTATTTTGATGAGGATGATATTATGAAAAACTCAAAGAAACTTTTAAATATATTGTTGATAGTCAATTTTATTCTTTATCTAACATTTTTGACTTGGACTGTTTTGTTTAAATATGTATCGCTATTAGAAATATTTAGTCCAGAAAGATTATATGAAAGAGCTTTTCATATGATTCATTATAGCGATTTTTTAAACAATAATTTTAATAGTATCATGGGTAGTGTTATTTTGTATATACCGTTAGGGATTTTTTGCTGTATATATAGTAAGGATGCGAAAATTTGGCCAAAGGTTATAGCGATATTTTTATTAAGTTTGGCCTTTGAAATATTTAAATTTATTTTTGCTATTGGACCATCAGATGTTTTTGAAATTATTTGTAATGTTTTGGGAGGACTTTTGGGAATTGGAATCTATGTTTTGTTAGGTACGATGTTTAAAAATGAAGAAAAAGTAAAGAGTACAATGGCAATTTTAATGACGGTGGTAATGATATTTGTGCCAATAAGCATGTTTTTAATAAGTCTTGCGGGGTAATAATTAATAAAATTGTTTATAAAAATCATATTTATGTGATTGAGGCTGTAACTTAGAATAATACAGATTGTCTTTGGTCATTTTTCCGCATGTCGATTATTCAGATAGCATTTTCGATGTGGATGCGGATGGTTATGCGGACCGTGGCTGCTTGGTATTACCAGTTTTCTATCTGAAATCTGACATCACATTTTCAGGAGAAGGGACAACGTTTAATCCATATATTATAAGATAATGAAAATACCTAATTAGGTATTTTTTCGTTAACTTTTAAGCTGATTATAGTATTGGCCGGAAATTCATAGGTATAATATACATGCTTTTTGGGTAAAATAATATGGTTAGGTTTTAGATTATGATATATATGAGTGACTTTATTTTCTCTATCGGTTAAAACAACATCAATTGCTTCTTTCATAAAAAATGTATGAATACCATTACATCTTAATTTTAAGCCATAATCAATGTTTTTTTTAAACATGAGTCCTTTAAATTTATCAAAATGATTATTATATTCTTTGATTTTAATGTCTTTACCTTCTATTAACATTATATCACCAATAACAATATATCATATTTTGTCAGAGTTTGGCTACTTTTTGTAAAAGTTTACTTATAGCGCTTGATTTTTTGCATAAAAGTCTATATACTTATTATAAGGATTACGTTAGTTTGGCGTAGGAGGAAACATATGAAGAAATTAGGGGATAAAGGGCAAGCATTAGTTGAATATCTACTAATTATTGCAGTTATAAGTGTTATTGTGGTGAGTATTGTTAAACTCTTAGGTGGATATTTACAAGATTCTATGACAAAATCATCGTGTAAATTAATCGATAAAGAGTTTGTTGAAGGTTCTAAACCTGGAGAGGGTTCTTGTCAGTAGAAGATAAGTTGTTATCTTCTTTTTATATAAAGGAGGCTTTTTATGCGTTTGCTTAAAAGAGGTTATAGTATTGTTTGGCTGGTGTTGAGTTTATTAACCTGCAATATTTCCGTTTTGTTTTTAGGTTCACTACTAAAGGTATATGATGAGGGTGCTTGGTATACTAAATGGTATTATTGGGTGTTAGGATTTTTCTTTGGAATATTGCCAGCATTAGTAATGCTTTTCATTTTTGTAATAGAAACGACTGTAAAAGTATGTAAAAAATTGAATGTGCCAGGGACTGAGGTGTATGGCATTCCATATGTTTGGATTGGATGCACGATTATACCAATAGTGGGTTGGACTTTATTTGTAGTTTTACTAATTTATATTTATTTATGGTATTTAGTTAGTTTATTTCAAGGTAAGGGAGAAAAGTATATTAAATAGTTACTATTTCTCTTTTTTTATGCTATAATTTATAAAGGTGATAGAAATGCAGGTAAATAGAAGCGAACTACGTAGATTGTGTATGACAATTTTATATCAAATTGAAATATATCAAAAGAATAATATTGAATATAATGTTGATGATGTAATTAATGAAGTTTCCCCAATCGATAATGAATTTGTAAAAGAAATCGTTTATGGTGTAATTACATATAAGGAAGAAATTGACAAAATGGCAAACAAGTATTTGGATGGATGGGCAATCGAGCGTTTAGGTAATACAGATGGGGCAATTTTAAGGATTGGGATCTTTGAACTTTTATATACAAAAACACCAGAAATTGTTTCAATCAATGAAGCAATTGAACTTGCGAAAAGTTATAGTGATGATAATGTTCGAAAGATGATTAATGGAGTACTCGATAAAATATATCATGAAAAAGTAGGTGAGTAGATGGATGAGAAGTATTTAACAGTAAGTGCGATTACTCGTTATTTGAAAGCAAAATTTGATTTAGATGAAAATTTAAAATCAGTTTTTTTAAAAGGTGAAATTTCTAATTTTAAGGCTCACAACTCAGGTCATTTATATTTTTCGGTGAAAGATGAGACTAGTAAAATAAACGCAATTATGTTTAGTCGCAGTGCTGCTAAATTGGATTTTAAGCCGGTGGATGGGACTAAAGTTTTAATTGTGGGGCGTATTAGTATTTATGAAGCAACAGGCAATTATCAAATTTACGTTGACCAAATGATGGAAGATGGTGTTGGCAATTTATATGTGGCTTTTGAGAAGCTGAAAAAAACACTACAAGCTGAAGGCTTATTTGATAAAGAACATAAAAAAGAAATTCCAAAAATTCCGCGTCGTGTAGGAATTGTTACAGCAAGTACGGGAGCAGCAGTTCGTGATATCGTAACAACAATAAAAAGAAGATTTCCAATTTGTGAAACAATTTTATTTCCAACATTTGTACAAGGCGATAATGCCAAAGACGATATTGTCCGAAATATTAAACGAGCTGAGGATTACGATATAGATGTTTTAATTGTTGGTCGTGGTGGCGGATCAATCGAAGACTTATGGCCTTTTAATGAAGAGGTTGTTGCGAGAGCTATTTATAATTCACCAATACCTATAATTAGTGCGGTCGGTCATGAAGTTGATTTTACAATAAGTGATTTTGTTTCAGATTTAAGGGCACCTACGCCAACGGCGGCGGCAGAACTGGCTGTGCCTAATATGGTTGATTTAAAAAGAAACATAGAACAACTTAGTATTCGTTTAAAAGAAGCGGTGTATAAGAAAATTAATTATCAAAAATTATATCTAGACTCAATTAAAAGCTCTTTTGTAATTAAAAATCCGATGATTATGTTTGATAATCGTCGACAAAAAATCGATTTAATGAATAGTCGTTTGAACGATCTTATTTTAAGAAGGGTTGAGTTTCAAAGAGATAAATTAGACAATTTGAAGAGGAGCTATATTTTTAGTAATCCAAGACTTTTATACAAAGATGAAAAAGTTACGCTTAATAATTTAATTGATAAATTGGAATTATTAAATCCACTTAAGGTATTAGGGCGCGGCTATAGTATCACATATAGTGGTGAGAAGGTTATTAAAGATGTTAATGATGTTAAAGATACTGTTAATATTAAACTATATAATGGTGAAATAAAAGCTAAAGTTTTAGAAACTAAGGAGGTAAATCATGGCTAAAAAATTTGAAGATAAAGTAAAAGAATTAGAAGAAATTATCAATGTTTTAGAAAATGGTGACTCTAGTTTAGATGAATCTATTAATAAATATACTGAAGCAATGAAATTAGTTAAAGAATGTGATGAAGAGTTAAAACAGATTGAAGAAAAGGTAAATAAAATCGTAGCTGAGGATGGTAGCTTAGAAGATTTTGAACCTGACACTACTGAGTAGTGTTTTTTCTTGACTATTATTTGGACCTTGGTTATAATTAGAATAGGTGAAGAATATGAAACACAAAGGTTTTACATTAATTGAATTATTAGGGGTAATTGTTTTGCTTGGAGTTTTAGCGTTAATTGCTGTACCAGCAATTGATAAATCATTAAATTCTAGTAAAGATAATCTTGAAAACACGCAAGAAACACAAATAATTAAGGGCGCGAAGGATTATTATGCTGAGCATTTAAGTGAATTGCCTCAAGCTGAAGGGGCTTCGGCTTCAAAAACGATAACTGTGAAGAAATTACAGGAACAAGGATATTTACCTTTAAATATTACAAATCCAAAGACTGGCGAACTTTATCCTGATACTACTTTGGTTAGGGTAACTAAGAATAAAGAAAATTTTAAATATAAAGTAGAATAGGTGAGAAAATGAAAAAAGGATTTACTTTAATCGAACTTTTAACGGTTATTGCGATATTGGGAATTATAACTGCAATAACGGCACCTACCATTATTAATGTTATTAAATCTTCAAAGGAGCAAGCTTTTATTGATTCTGCCGCAGGGGTAACTGAGGCAGCAAGAACTTATCAAGTTAGCAATAATAATGGACATGATTTAACTATTACATTTTCAAATGGAACGGCTAATCCGGCAATTCAAACTAAAGGTGATTTGCCCGATAGTGGTTCAATTCATATTGACAAGAATGGAAAAGTAGAATATGCGTTTTGGAATTCGGAATTAAAGAAATGTTTAGTTAAAACTCAAGATGCAAAAAAAGGAAGTATTAGTACAAGCATTACTAGCAGTTCTAATTGTAAAATTAAATAATTATTTAATATTAAAAATAGAAAGGTGATATTATGGAACCAAAAATATCTAATGCTAAAATTATTGGAATAATTGCCTTTTTATTGATACTCGTAATAATAGTGTTTTTAATATTTAATATTTTTTCGGTTAAAGAAGAGAAAGAAGAAAAACATAAACAAGAAGTAGTGTATGAAAAAGAGAATATTCAAATGTCATATGATGGCAGTTATTTAGAATATATTCAACAAGGTGAACCATATGTTGAAAAAGGTATTACAGCCTCTACTAAGGATGGCAGTGATCTTTCAGATGAAGTGATTATTTCTTATTTTAAAAATGGAGTCCAGGTTCCAGATTTAGAAACAGACGAATTAGCTTCTTACTTAATTAAATATACAGTTAAGGAAGAAAAAACTGCAAAGACCACATCGATAAATAGGAGTGTAATTGTTATTGATAATAAAGCACCAACAATTACGATACCAGAAAAAACTGAAATTACGAGTGCAGAGGCGGCTTCTTTTGATTTAAAAGAGGGAGTGATTGCTGCTGATAATTCGGGAACGGTAGATCTTACTTATGACAATACGCTATCTACTTTAGCTGGTGAATATATTATTACATATAAAGCGGTTGATGCATCAGGAAATGAAACAATTCGTAAACGTTTAATTAAGGTAAGTTCTGGAATTGAGTTTAGCTATGATGGTGGCTTTGTAACAATAAATTATCCATCTGGAAAATATACATATCAGTATAGTTTAGATGGTGGCACAACATGGGAAAATGCTTCTAAAAAACAAACTTTAGAACTTAATGATTCTGTGGTTATAGCAAGTGTATATGAAGATAATAATTATGTAATGGCTAATAGCTTCAGTACAAAAAAAGAGGACTTTTAAATCCTCTTTATATTTTGCGGTAAAGACCAATAGCTTTGCCTAAAATTATAACATTATTTAGAATAATAGGATCCATTGTATCGTTTTCAGGTTGTAATCTAATATGATCGCTTTCTTTGTAAAACGTTTTTAAAGTTACTTCATTTTCATCGGTCATAGCGACAATTATTTCACCGTTACGTGCGGTGTTTTTACGCTCGACGATAACAATGTCTCCATCTAAGATTCCGGCATTTATCATACTAGTTCCACTTACTTTTAATGTAAATACTTCTTTTCCTTTTGGAAGTAGGTATGATGGTAAGCTAAAATATTCATCTGGCATTTCAATAGCTTCAATTGGAGATCCGGCGGTAATTCTGCCTAGCAATGGTACTTTAGTTACTTCTTCGTTTTTTGGAACGAATTCATTTTCAACTAATAATTCAATTGCACGGTTCTTAGAATTTTGTTTGCGAATAATGCCTTTCTTTTCTAAATTTTTAAGATGGGCATGGATAGTAGCTGGCGATGAAATACCTAGTGCTTTACCAATTTCCCTTACTGATGGGCAGTAACCATGTGAAACAATATATGATTTAACGTAGTCTAATACATCTTTTTGACGTGCAGTTAATTTTTCCATAATTCCTCCTTTATTCTCTATTTGTATATTAATATTAACATAAATTTACAAAAAAGTCAAACGTTTGTTTGATTTATGTATTGACACGAATAAATGTTCGTGTTATGATTAAGATACAAAAGGAGGCGAATAATATGGATATGTTAAAAAGCAAAGCAACTGTTGCTTTAATCTTAATGGTTTTGGGGGTGGCTTATATAGGCGGCCTCGATAATAGTAGTTTAGAAGATAATACAAGAACTACTGAACATCCGATTTCAGTAAATGCATAATTTATTATTTTCAAATATGGGATAATTTGCTATAATGATATTAGAATAAGAGGGATATATATGAATAAGGTTATAGCAAACTTAAAAACACTAGGAATTGATATGATTAATAAAGCGGGCAGTGGTCATCCTGGAATTGTTCTTTCGGCAGCACCGATTATGTATACTTTGTATGCTAATCACATGAATGTTAATCCAAAAGAACCTTCTTGGATAAATCGTGACCGTTTTGTTTTGTCTGCAGGACATGGATCAGCTTTATTATATGCGTGCTTATATATGACGGGTTTTATTACATTAAAGGATTTAAAAGAATTTAGACAAATTGGTTCAGTTACACCTGGGCACCCTGAATATCGTAAGACTCCAGGCGTTGATGTTACTACTGGCCCTTTAGGACAGGGAATGGCATCAGCTGTGGGAATGGCTATTGGTGAAAAGAAATTACAGGAAAAGTTCAAGGATACAACATTAATCGATTATTATATTTATGTTTTATGTGGTGATGGAGATTTAATGGAGGGCGTTAGTTATGAAGCTTGTTCTTTAGCCGGGACTTTGAAATTAGATAATTTAATTATTTTATATGATTCTAATTCAACGTCATTAGATGGTAATATTGATATGACTTTTACAGAGGATGTTCGTGAACGTTTTGATGCGATGGGCTTTTATACAACTTTAGTTAAGGATGGTAATCGAACTAGCGATATTGATAAAGCGATTGCCAGAGCAAAGAAAAGTGGATTACCATCATTTATTGAGATAAAAACAGTTTTGGGTGAAGATTCTATTCTTGCGGGGACAAGTGAGGTTCATGGCAAACCATTATCAGACGAGGACATTAAACAATTAAAAGAAAAGTTAGGAATGCCAAACGAGGATTTCTATGTATCTAAAGAAGCTTTAAATATATTTAGGGAAAGTGTGATGAAGCGTTCTTCTGATAAATATCTTAAGTGGCAGGAAGAATATAACTGTTATATTAAACATAAATTTAATAATGATGAAAGTGAATTATTAAAGTTTTATAATAATGTTGTAAAAATTAGGATAAGTGAATGCCCTTTTATAAATGATGGAACAGAAGCAACTCGTGAAAGTAATGGCAAGATTCTTAATTATTTGTCTAGCCAAACTGATTTGCTTTTCGGGGGTAGTGCGGATTTGGCAGGGCCAACAAGAACTTATATTACCGAAGGGGCAGACTTTTTGGCTAAAAATTATGATGGAACTAACATTTGGTTTGGGGTTCGCGAACATGCAATGGGAGCTATTTTAAACGGAATAGCTTTATCAGGATATTTGCCCTTTGGTTCGACGTTTTTATCGTTTTCAGATTATTTAAAACCAGCAATTAGAATGAGTGCGATGATGAGATTGCCAGTAACTTATATATTTACGCATGATTCAATAAATGTTGGCGCTGATGGGCCGACACACGAGCCAGTGGAACAGTTATCAATGCTTAGAGCAATTCCTAATTTTACAGTGTATCGTCCAGCTGACTTTAAAGAGGTTTTAGGAGCATGGAATGCGATTTTAACTTTGCAGCAGCCTTGTGCTTTAGTTTTATCAAGACAAAAAACTAAAACTTTGAAGAAATCTGACTTTAAAAAGGTTGTTCATGGAGCTTATGTTGTAAGAGAAGCTAAAAAGGAAATTGATGCGATTTTTATTGCTACAGGAACTGAGGTCAATACTTGTATTGAAATCGCAGAAGACTTAGCTAACGAGTATGATATTAGAGTGGTTAGTATGCCATCAATGGAACTGTTTTTAAAAATGCCAAAAAAATATCAATATTCAGTACTTCCAGTGGGGGTTAAAACATTTTTTGTCGAAGCAGCTAGCTCGATGGGGCTCCGCAGATTTGTTACTAATGATAAATATTTAATTACTGTAGATAAATTTGGCAAGAGTGGTAATCCGGAGGATGTTTTGAATGAAATGAACTTTAGTAAGGAAAAAATTGAGGCTAGAATTAAGAAATTATTATAATTTTCTTGAAAAAGTCTGGTATTTTTAGTACAATACCTAATAGAAAGGAATGATACCATGGATTGGGGAGCATTTTTAATAGATTTATTACAAATAGTTGGAGGCTTAATTGTTGGATTAATTATTGGTTTTTTAGTAGCTAAACATTTCACAAAAAAACAATTGAAGGAAAATCCTCCTATTAATGAGCAAATGATTAAGGCGATGATGTCTGGAATGGGTAGGACACCTAGTCAAAAACAAGTAAATCAAATGATGAAACAAATGCAGAAATATATGTAGTTATATATTTCTTTTTATTTGACATGATTATGTTTTTATGGTAGTATAACTTTCATTATTTAGGAGGGGAAGTTTATGGTAGATATAAAAGAAATCTTTGCTAATAATGTACCTAATCGTGATGTAATGATGGCGTATGGGTTTAAAGAAAATGATAAGTGTTATTATTATATGAAATCATTTGAGGTTTTAGGAAGCCATTTTAAAATGATAGTAAAAATCTCTAAACGTACTAATGAAATTACCAGTGGAGTTATCGATGTTGAAACGATGGAAGAATATGGATTAATTCAGTGTCCAAAAGCTCAAGGGGAAATTGTTAGTGCTGTTAGAGATGTATATGATAGTACTTTGTTATCAGTTTCATCATTGTGTTTTGATGCTGGAACTGATATTAAATTGGGTTCAGGGAATGATGATTTACCTCCGGGACATTTATGTGATGGTAGAGTTATATTATTTTCTTCTCAATTGAAAGCTTTGGAGGCGGAAATTGACAGATTGAAACAAATTGAAGTAAATGATGGAGATTTATCAGATTTTGAAAGGGAAAGAAAAGATCAACTTGAGAGAATTTTTGAAGATCCTGTCGTGTCTAAAGAGCCAATTCCTGATGAAGCAGTAGGATATGGTACAGAATTTTCTTCATCGCTTGATGATAAACCTGAAAGAAACTTTATTATGGTTTATGGATTATTACCTGGTATTTATAAAAGTCTTGATGGTTCAACCTTTTTAACGAGAGAAACGCCATTTGGTAAGGCTGTTTTTGGTCGAACTGTTGACGAGGTATTTTCTTTTCAAAATGAAAACGGAATTAGCTTTAATGCTGTTGTAAAACAAATTCATACAGACGAAGCAGAAGTTTTTGAAAGTGAGATTATTGGTATTGCTGATCATGGATCTAAACGTTTAGGTCAAATGCCGCATTAATTGTATTCAAACAATGTTAAATAAAACATTGTTTTTTCTTTATTTCTACATATACTAGTATAGGTGATTATATGGTGATTGGGATAATTGGTAGGCCAGCAAAGACTGATTTAGATAATGATGGAGTATTAATATATAAAAAAGTTTGTGATAAGTTATATAGCTATGATTGCTTTCCGATTGGAATAGTTCCAAATGTTCAAGGTATGAATTTTAATAAATGTGTTAATGAAAAAGAGTTTGATCAAATGAAAAGATTAATTAATATTTGTGATGGAATTGTGTTACAAGGTGGTGAAGAAATGAACCATTATGATATAATGATTGCTAAATATTTATATGAGGCTAATATACCTACTTTAGGTATTTGTCTTGGAATGCAAACAATGGGGGCGGCTTTTGAGGGAATTATTTTAAACGATACTAATCACAATGTTAAAAGTAAATATGCTCATTATGTTAAGATTAATAAGGATAGTATGCTTTATGAAATTATTGGGAAGGAATATATTTTTGTCAATAGTAAACATAATGAAAGAGTATTTAAAACTAAATTAAGTGAAGTTGCGAACTATGAAGATACCGTAGAAGCTTTAGAAGATAAAACGAAAACTTTTTATTTGGGAGTGCAGTGGCACCCAGAAATTTTGGATGATGATAATAGTGATAAGATTTTTAAAGCATTTATTAAGTCGATCTTGCAAAATCAAAGTAAATAATATATAATTTATTAAGCGAGGTAGAGTATGAAAGTAAAATATGAATTATTAAAACAAGACGGAAAAGCTAGATATGGTAAATTAGCTACTAATTATGGAACTTATGAAACTCCAATGTTTATGCCGGTTGGGACTTTAGCAAATGTTAAAACTTTAGTGCCTGAAGAGTTAAAAGCTGTAAATAGCGGAATAATTTTATCTAATACATATCATTTGTGGCTTCGTCCAGGTGAGGATATTGTAGCTAAAGCTGGTGGGTTGCATAAATTTATGAATTATGATGGACCAATTTTAACAGATAGTGGTGGTTTTCAAGTTTTTTCATTAGTTAAGAATAAGAAAAAAGACATTACCGAAGATGGTGTTCATTTTAAAAGTCATATTGATGGTAAACCATTATTTTTAACACCAGAGTTATCAATTCAAATTCAAAATAAATTAGATAGTGATATTGCGATGAGTTTTGATGAGTGTATTCCGCCTAATTCAAGTTATGAATATACGAAAGCTAGTACCGAAAGAACTTTAAGGTGGGCCAAAAGGGGCAAAGATGTTTTTGATAATGAAAGGCAATCGTTGTTTGGAATTGTCCAAGGTGGAGCTTTTTCAGATTTAAGGAAATATAGTGCGGAAGAAACTGTTAAAATGGATTTCGACGGTTATTCAATAGGTGGAGTAGCTATTGGTGAAGAAAAAGATGTCACTTACCAAATGATTGATGATGCAATTAAATATTTACCAGAGGACAAGCCAAGATATTTAATGGGTGTTGGTGAGCCATTAGATATTATTGAGGGCATTGAACGCGGAGTTGATATGTTTGATTGCGTTTTACCTACGCGTTTAGCTCGTCATGGTAATGCTTTTACACCATACGGTAAAATTAATTTAAAAAATGCAAAATATAAAGAGGACTTCAAACCAATTGATGAACATTGTGATTGTTATACATGCAAGAATTATACAAAGGCTTATATTAGACATTTAATGGTGGCAAAAGAGAGCTTAGGTGGTAGACTTTTGTCAATTCATAATATTAGATTTTTGACTAAATTGACTGAGGATGCAAGAAAAGCAATTCAAAATGAAAGTTACAAGGATTTTAAAGAAGAGTTTTTGAATAAATATGGAAATTAAAAAAAGCTATTTTAGCTTTTTATTTTGTTTATTTTTTCATGTTAATACCAAACATACTACCAAAAATAGCACTTATTAATAGTAAAGCATAGAAGATAAAGTCTTTAGAGCTAATGCTTTGACTAAAAATTAGATTGCCAATAGCAATTAATAAAATGATAATAAGTCCTATTTTGGCACCTTCTAGCCAACCATTTTTATTGACATTTTTTCCCATTATAAATCCACCTAGGGCTAGTGAAAAAAGTGGGGTAATTACTTTAGCGATACTCATTACTTTTCCATTAATGATATCAAAGTAGTTTAAAGCAGTAAATAAGAATGTCAAGATTATAATGCTACCAGCAGCAAATAAAAAGCTTTTTAATATTTTTTTAAAGTATTTCATAAGAATCCTCCTAATTAACTTTATGTAAGGGCTTTAAAAATATGAATTACAAGCTTGAAAAAGCGATAACGGTATGATATACTTTAAATAGTAGTGAAAAAAGAAGGGTATGTTTATGAGAAAGAAAGATAAAAATCATGTATTTATTTTTGTATTAATTGTTGCACTTATGACGGTAGGGTATGCTACTTTTGCGCAACCATTAGCATCTAGATTGGCAACTAAGGCTACTGGTAGTGAATGGAATATTGGTTTTACTAATGTTATTCGAAGTGATGTGTCAGGCAGTGCTAAGGAACTTTCACCGCTAGAGTATAGTAAAACTTCAGCTAATTTTAATATATATTTAAGCGCATCAGGTGATGCTATAACTTATGATTTTACGATTAAAAATATGGGAGCTTTGGATGCTAAAGTTTCGAGCATTTATCTTTTTCCAGTTAACAAAGCTAATGATTTAGTTTTATTTGATATTAGTGGATTACAAGTAGGCGATGAATTAAAAGTTGGAGAAAGCGCTAACATGAAAATTAAGGCTTATTATAATCCAACAGCGGGAAGTAAAGCAACAGTTGGTAATAAATCAGTAACTGTTCAAGTTAATTATTCACAAAAATAGCTATAGTGCTATTTTTTTAAGGCTTTTTTGACGTGAATATATTGATGAATAGTAACGACTATCATATTTAAAGTGCTCGACCAAATAAGCCCCCATAGACCAATGTGAAATTGGCAAAACACAAAAAGTGAAATAATTCTAACAATAGTACCAATTAAAGTACCACTCATGGCTTCTTTAGCTTTGCCCATAGCTTGCAGACTGGCGGTTAATGGAGCTTGAATATAATGAAATAAGGCGATTGGCGCTAAAATTTTAATATATTCAATACCAGCTGTGGTATTATAAATAAATTTCATAGGTATTTCAGGAATTAATTCAAAAATTATTGTAGCAGGAATGCCGATTAAAAGTGAAAGTCCAATAGCCAATTTTATCTTGTTTGCAGTATATAAATAGTGTTTTCGGGAATAGGCTTTACTTACGTTTGGTATTAAGGCTTGACTGATGGCCATGGTGAAAAATGATGGAAGTAAAACTAGTGGCATGATGAAACCGTTGATGACTCCATATTCGTTGACGATGAAGCTATTAGTATAGCCTTCTTTTATTAAACAATATGTTAAAATAATTGGTTCAAAGAAATATCCAACTGTTCCAATTAAACGACTCATAGTAGTTGGAATGCCGATGTTAAAAACTTCTTTAATATTGTTCTTGTTTGGTATTAAATCTTTTTTTGTTAATTTAAAATTTTTAGGGAGAAAGAAAAATAAAACTAAAATGGAAGTTAGCTCACTAATTACATTAGTTAAGACAACAAAGGCAACTGCATATTCTAATCCAAATTTAATGAATATAGGGATGCCAATTATCAAGCTTATTAATCTTATAATATCTTCAGTAATATTAGAAATTACATGAGGGAGCATATTTTGTTTACCAAAAAAATAGCCTCTTAAAATACTCGAAATGCTGATAAATGGTAAGACAAAACCAATGCATATTAAAGCATAATAACTTCTTTCGTCATGAAGCAGATTTTGGCTGATGTAGCCACTCGCAAATATCATAAATATCATAATGATAACATTTATTATTAAAGAAATAGGGATAATTGAAAAAACTAAATTTTTATTATTTTTGTTTTCTTCAGCAACTAGTTTGCTGATAGCTACAGGAAAGCCTAATTGGGCTAAAGCCATTAATAACATAAAAGTAGGGGATATAAGCATATAAATACCCATACCCTCGGTTCCGACTAATCTAGCTAAAACTATTTTGATAAACATGCTGACAATTTTTGTGATGGCGCCGCCAATAATTAATAAAATAGTTGATTTTATAAATAAATTTCCTTTTATCTTTGTCATATTAGATTATATGATAACTTGTCTTTATTATGAGTTCATTGCTTATAAAAATAAGAGCGTTATAATATGAAAATTATGAGATGATAATACGTCACTAATTAAAATTGATGATCCATAGAAATCGTGATTATGATTTACAAAGGCCACTAGAATTTCCCTTTGCCATGTCTATTTTAAATTTTAGATTAGTATTTCGAAATCATTTCAAATATATTTCTTTTTATGAAGGTGATTAGTTTATGAGTATTTTATAGAAAAATCGTTTATATGTATTATCTTATAATTATTTATATAATATTTATTCTGGTATAATTGATGAAGGGCTTGAAATAATGGTGCTATTTGGCGAGATAAATGAAATTTTAAAAAATATAAAAAGACCTTTTGCCCATGATTTATATTTGTATGAAATTGAAGAAGATGAATTTAAGCAGAGGATTAGTATTTGGGAAAATAATAGAAAATGTGTTTTGATTTTTAAGGATAAATTTAATAGTTTTTGTCAAAATACTAAAAATTCTATGGCTTATGATGTTTATACATTAAGAAGACCTCAGTAATGAAATTTTTAAATGTTTTGGTCTATTATATTTATTTTTTTCTTTTAGCTCTTTAAAAATAATGGAATTTAAGATATAATGTTAATGGACGCTTGATGGAGGGAAAATATGGATATGGAATTTAATAGTGCAAGTGAACTTTATGAAAGATTACAGCCGGCACTTAGATCTAAAGTAGCTGAACTAAAAAGAGATGGTTATGAGTATTTAACAGTCGAAGATGTGTGGAACTACTTGAAGGAAAGTAAATGGAAAAATAGTAAGAATTTAGCGTTAAATGAAATGGTTAGTGATATTTTTAGCAGTGATAATGCAATTATCGATGATTATTTCAAAGGTAAATTAAATAGAAGAACTAGAAAGGTATATTTTGACAGTTAGGAGAGAGAACATGAAGAAGAAATTAATATCAAAAATTGTGCTTACTGTTATATTACTTGCAGCAGCAATTGGTTTATTAATTCCAGTTTTACAAAATGTTAAGCTCGGACTTGATTTACAGGGTGGATTTGAAGTTTTATATAAAGTGGAAAGTATTGATGGAAAAGAAAAAGTAACCAGTGACATGGTTAATTCTACATATAAAACATTAGTTAAACGTATTGATGTTTTAGGGGTTTTAGAACCAACAATTGATATTGAAGGCGATAAAATTAGAGTACAGCTTGCAGGAATTGACAATGCTGAAGATGCTCGTAATGTCCTTAGTCAAACGGCTAGTTTATCATTTAGAGATACTAAAGATAATTTGCTGATGACTAGTGACGTTTTGCGTAGTGGAGCTGCTAAAGTTGGTCAAGATGAAAGTGGAAAACCAGTAGTTTCCTTAAGTATTAAGGATAAAGATGAATTTTATAAGATAACTAAAAAAGTTAGTCAGATGGAAGATAACCGAATTGTTATTTGGTTAGATTATGACGAAAAAGAAGATTCTTTTGCGACTGAGGGTAGTAAGTGTGGGTCTTTAAATGATTCAAAATGTCTTTCAGTAGCAACCGTTTCACAAGGATTTAGTAGTGATGTTATTATCCAAGGAAACTTTGAACAAGAAGAAGTTCAAAATTTAGTTGATTTAATCAATTCAGGTAGTATGCCAACTAAATTAGTTGAAGTATCTTCAAAAAGTGTTGGAGCTTCATTTGGTGAGAATTCACTTACAAAAACAGCAACTGCTGGGGTAGTTGGAATTGTTTTAATTTGTTTATTTTTGATTATTATCTATAGATTTTCAGGGCTTATGGCGAGTATTGGAATTGTTATTTATGCATCACTTACATTCTTTATATTCTGGCTGATTGGTGGAACACTGACATTACCAGGTATTGCAGCGATGATCATTGGTATTGGAATGGCCGTCGATTCGAACGTTATTAACTTTTCGCGTATTAAGGATGAACTTTACGAAGGTAGAGGAGTGCAGTCGGCTTTGAAAAATGGTGACAAAAATTCATTTGGAACGATTTTAGATGCAAATATAACTACTTTAATTACTGCAATTATTTTATTTATCTTTGGTCAAAGTAGT
The DNA here is from genome assembly GCA_959020415.1 of uncultured bacterium. GTDB lineage: Bacteria > Bacillota_I > Bacilli_A > RF39 > UBA660 > Coprosoma. The sequence continues at coordinate 42,380 of CAUERX010000005.1, forward strand.
GTTAAAGGATTTGCAACAATGCTTATAATTAGTGTATTTATGACAATGCTTATAATGGTATTCTTTACAAGATGGTTGATGAAGAAATATGTTGAAACAGGAGCTTTTGATAATCATCCAAGATTATTTATCGGGGTAAAACCAAAAGATATTCCAGATGTTGCCCATAAAGAAAAAAGAACTAAATATTTCTATCAAAAATTGGATTTTGTTAAGGACCGTAAGGTTTTCTTAATTATTGCTGTTTTAATTAGTTTGGTTGGTATTTTCTCATTGTTTAAAATGGGACTAAACTTAGGTGTTGATTTTAAAGGTGGAACTGTTATTACTTTGAAAACTAATGAACAATTAACTGAACAAAAAATTGAACGTGACATCGATAAATTAGGTTATGATATGTATGATTTTGAAAAACAAACAGATGGTTCTTATTCAATTAAGATTACTGACTCACTTTCAAAAAATAAATCAATGAGTACTGAAAAATACTTTGCTGATAAATATGATGCATCTACTGATGTCGGTGTTATATCAACAGTGGTAAAACAAGAACTTATCAAAAATGCTCTTTTATCTTTGATAATTGCGGCTATTGCGATAGTTGCCTATATTTCATTTAGATTTAAATTTAGTTATGGCGTTAGTTGCGTTATGGCGTTACTTCTTAATGTTTTAGTTACTGTGTCATTATTTAGTATTTTACGCCTTGAAATTTCTAGTATATTTATTGCGGCTATTTTATCAATAATTGGATACTCGGTTAATGATATAATTATTACATTTGATCGTATTCGTGAAAATATGAAGAAAAAGGGTACAATAAAAGATCCAGATGAAATTAACGAAGTGGTAAATCATAGTTTAAGGGAAATTTTAAATCGTAGTATTGTTACAAATTGTATAACTTTAATTCCAGTACTTGCATTAATTTTCTTGGGTTCACATGATATCTTTGAATTTAATGTGGCATTATTAATTGGACTTGTTGCTGGAGCACTTTCTTCATTATTCGTTGCAAGTCAAGTGTGGCTTGAAATTACGAAGAAAAATATAAAAGAGGGGAAACCTAAACTCAAGAAAAAAGTTGTCATTGATGATGATGTTGATGAACTTCAAATTAAAGGCATAAACTCTTAAGAGAGGTGATTATGTGAGTAAATATAAGTCATGCAGTTCATTTGATATGCTTGAAGATAAGGTTAAGACTTATATAACAGATGAACAAGATTTTGAATTAATTACAAAGGCTTATAAATATGCATATGATAGGCATTTTGGGCAGAAGCGTTTAACGGGTGAGGATTATATTACTCATCCACTTTCTGTTGCTTATATATTAACTAGTATTCAAGCTGATGCTTCAACAATTTCTGGAGCGCTTTTACACGATGTTTTTGAAACTAGCGATGTTGTTTTAGAAGAATTTAAACAAATATTTGGTGAGGATATTTTATCAATTGTTCAAGGGGTTACTAAAATAAATAAGCTTAATTTTTCTGGTGATAGTGAATCGGTTATTAGTAATCAAAGAAAAATCTTAGTTGGTTTGTCAGAAGATGTTAGAGTTATTATTATTAAATTAGCTGATCGACTTCATAATATGAAAACACTATTTGTTTTGGATGAAAAGAAGCAAAAGGAAACCGCAAAAGAAACTTTGGATATTTTAACCCCAATAGCACATCGTCTTGGTATGAATAATATTAAATCGGAACTAGAAGAATTATCGTTGCGTTATTTAAAACCTGATGAGTATTATGACATTGTTGAAAAACTTAATGCGACAAAGACTGAGCGAGATGCCAGTGTTCAAAAAATGATTGAAACGGTTTCGGATTTACTTAATAAACATGGAATTAAACACGAGATTAAAGGACGCTCTAAAAGTATTTACAGCATTTATAAAAAGCTTGATAAAGGTAAGCGTTTTAGTGATATTTTTGATTTATTAGCGCTTAGAGTTTTTGTAAATACTGAACAAGAATGTTATCAAACGCTTGGTATTATTCATTCAAAGTTTAAACCAAAACCTAATCGTTTTAAAGACTATATTGCGATGCCGAAAACTAATATGTATCAATCTTTACATACTACTGTTTTTGGGGCTGATGGTCAATTATATGAAATTCAAATTAGAACGTATGAAATGGACAGAATTGCTGAAAATGGTATTGCTTCACATTGGTCATATAAGGAAAAGGGCAGTAATAAAGCAGCTATTCAAAGTGATATGGAACAAAAATTGCAATTTTTTAAATCGATAATGGAACTTAAAAATAATGAAGAAGATCCTGAAGAATTTGTTAAATCGGTCAAAGAAGACATTTTAAAAAATACCATTTATGTATTTACACCAATGGGAGATGTTATTGAGCTGCCAAATGGAGCTACACCGATTGATTTTGCATATAAAGTGCATACAAAAGTTGGCGATACGATGACCGGAGTACTTGTTAATTCACAAATAGTACCATTAGATTATAAACTTGAGAACAATGATGTAGTTAAGGTTATTACAAGTAATAATTCGCATGGACCAAATCGTGAATGGCTTAAAATCGCTAAGACAACACAAGCTAAGAATAAGATTAAAAACTTTTTCAGTAAAGCTGATAAAGATGAAAATATTAAAAAGGGTGAGGAATCGTTATTTAAAGAGCTTAAAAAACGAAAAATTACAGTTTCAGAATTTCAAAGCGAAGAAATTATGATTAAGGTATTAAACGGCGTTAAGGTTAGTTCTTTAACTGAACTTTATTCGAATATAGGTTCTGGAAAAATTTCTGTAGCTGCCGTACTTGATGCTGCATATAAAGAAGAAGTTAGTAAAGAGGAAAAGTTATTAGAAAAAGCTTCTAAATTAGCGAAGGTTGCCGATAGGGATCATGTTATTTCAGTAGCTGGAATTGATGATATTAAAGTAAATATTGCATCTTGCTGCAAACCAGTTCCTGGTGATCGCATTGTTGGATATATTACAAAAGGGAATGGAATTAATGTTCATCGAATGGTTTGTCCGAATGTGGCAAATACAAATGAACGATTAATCGAAGTTAGTTGGAATGAAAATAAGGAAAAATTTCCAACTACGATATTAGTTCATGCAGGATTAAGCAGTGATTTATTGTTATCAATTATTGCAAAAGCAGCTAATAATGATATCGGTGTTAAAAGTGTTAATAATACAAAAGATATTGATAGCCAAAGTATTGAAATGACGGTAGTTGTTAAAAATCGCGAGGAACTTTTGAAGTTTATGAATGATATTAAAATGTTAGAAGCGGTAACTGAAGTTGAGAGGCTGATAAAGTGAGAATTTTAGTGCAGCGTAGTTTGACTTCTAGTGTTAGCGTGGATGGAAAAATAGTTGGCCAAATTCCTAATGGCTTAGTATTGTTTGTTGGTTTTACTAAAGATGATGATGAAATTGACATTGATTATATGATTAAAAAAGTCTTGAATTTACGTATATTTGAGGATGAAAATAATATAATGAATAAATCTATTCTAGATGTTAAGGGTGAAATTTTGAATATTTCACAGTTCACTTTATATGCAGATACTAAAAAAGGTAATAGACCTAGTTATATTAATGCAAGAAATCGTATAGAATCGGAAAAATTATACACACTATTTAATGAGAAATTAGCTGAGAAGATTAAAGTATCTACGGGAATCTTTGGTGCAGATATGTTGGTTTCTATTCAAAATGATGGACCGGTAACAATATTATTAGAAAGCAGGAAGGCTAATGGTGAAAAACAGACCTAATTACAAGCTTTTAAATGTTGGACTTTTTATATTAATTATTTATTTGATTTATCAAACGCGAAGCTTTTGGCTTGGGGTAGTAAGTATTTTATCAGAAATCTTACTACCTTTTTTAATCGCGTTTATTATTGCTTATGCACTTTATCCATTGGTATCTTTTTTGACTAATCATAAGATTCCCAAAGCTTTAGCAATTTTTATTGTTTTGGTATTTTTTACTTTAATGTTCGGATTTTTAATTTATTTAATTGCCCCGGTGTTTATGGAGCAGATAGGAAGTATTTTTAATGGCATTATTTCGTTTTTTAAAGAGATGAGTTTAAAATATAATGTTGAATTTAGTACGGTTCAGGATCAATTATCGACAACATTTAATGATACTTTGGAAAAATTGGGAACGTATATTTCGAATGGAGCTATTAATATTATTGGTGTTTCAATAAGTATTATTTCTAAATTATTTATTATAATTGCTGCAATGATTTACTTTTTGGCGGATATGGATAAAATTAAATTTTCAGTTAAAAAGTTTTTTCTTAGAAGAAATAAAAAATTATATTATTATCTGGCTTTAGTTGATACTGAGCTTGGTAATTATTTATCGGGTTTTATTAAGATTGTCTTTATATCGTTTTTCGAATATTCAATTTTATATTTTATAATAGGGCACCCTAATGCGTTATTGCTTGGAACTTTAGCTGGTGTCGGTAATTTGATTCCATATTTTGGTGGAATTATAACTAATATAATTGCGGCAATTACGGCTTTTGTTATCAGTCCTGAATTGTTTTTAAAAACGTGTATTATATTTTTGATTTTTTCAGCAGTTGATGGTTACGTTATTAATCCTTGGGTTTATGGAAAAAGCAATAAAGTCCACCCGCTAGTAGTAATTATTTCCGTGTTTGCGGGCGGAATATTATTTGGAATTATGGGAATTATAGTATCACTTCCTGTAGCTATTATTCTTTTAGCAACTTATAAGTTCTTTAAAGAAGACATTGAAAAGTTTAGTAGACGTAAATTTCATTTTAAATTGTATAAGTAAATTGACTTTGCGGGATAATAGATGTTATAATTTAATTGTAAATGGTGGGTGATGGATATGGTATATTTTCCTGGAGATGCTTATTTGCCACTTCCCTTAATTTTGCAAAGGGATAATTTGCTTCTCAATAATAAAAAAGATGAAGCTGTTAGGAGTCATTTATATGAGAAATTAGAGGCTAATCAGAGAATTATTGATGGAAATCCAGATTTACAGTTTTTAGAGCAATTTTATACAGAAAATATTGATGAAATTATCAGATGTAGACAAATGGCTTTAAGATGTTCTAGGTTTAAGCTATTAAGTGAATTATATAATTCAAAAGCTACTTTAGTTTCTACAATAAATGAGACTATTTATGAAGAATTTGAGAATAGTGGAGCTGTCCCTTCATGTGAAATAATGCAAGAAATTCGAGAAGTGGAAAGTGTATGTAGTTTGGAAAGCTATCCTCCTAGTACTTTTGATGAATATAGAAATCATTATGCAGGAGTGATTACGAAAAAACTTTCCGGAACTAGTTTAGCTTAAGAAATAATAAAGGAGATAATAATTATGGATACAAAAAAGAAAATAATGATTGGTGTAGGTATTGGTGTAGGTATTGGTGTAGGAGTTGCAGCTTTGACAGCATTAGCGGCATATAAATTTATTAGAAGTCGTAAAGTTTATTTTGCTGAAGGTGACGATGATGATGTAGTTTATGTTTTATTAGATGATGAAACATATGATAATGGTAAAAAATATAAATTTTCAAAAAAGGCTATGTAAAAATTTTGCGGCCTTTTTTCATAGGAGGTAATTATGAAGTATTTTGAAAAGGTAAAAGGTGACAGATTATATTTATCACCAATAAATATTGATGATGCGGAGATCTATACAAAGTGGTTGAATGATAAAGAAATTGCGGAAAATTTAAGTTCTTCTAGAATGATTAATTTAGAATCTGAAAGAGAGTGGATTAAGAAGAATCGAGATTATCATAAATTTGCGATAGTTTTACGTGAGTCAGATAAGTTGATCGGAAATTGTGGGTTTGATAATATTGATCCAATAAATAGAACGGCAACACTCGGAATTTTTATTGGTGAGAAGGATGAGCAAAATAAAGGATACGGCCGTGAAGCTTTAAAATGTTTACTTAATTATGGATTTAATACTTTAAATTTGAATAATGTTATGTTAACAGTGTTTTCGTTTAATGAAAGGGCTATTAAGACTTATAAAAAACTAGGTTTTAAAACTTTTGGTGTTAGAAGATCTAGTCAATATCACGATGGAAAGTTTTTTGATATTATTTATATGGATATGTTAAAAGATGAATTTAACGAAATTCAAGATTTTATTTTCATCCCATAATTTCATAAGGTTTTCATTATTTTTGATATGAACTTGACAAAAATGCATTTTGATGATAGGATATCTTCCTGTAAACAGAGGTTTTTATAATTGTCTAATTATTATAAGGGGGGAGAAAATATGAAGAAAATTTTAAAAAATGCAGGTAAAGTGTTTGGATGCATGTTAGTAATCGCACTTGCTTTTGTATTTACTTTAAGTAATGCTGACGCAGCGCCAAGTACAATAACTGTAAAAAGAACACAAACTTTAGAGGATTTAGTAAATAATTATAAGTATGGATTTGTTATTTTTACAACTACTGATGGGACAACACTTTATTGTGTAGACCCAGATAAAAAAATTTTGAGAACAAATCAAACAGCAACTTTTTCAAAAGATGGAGATGCTGGACTTTTATACATTTTACAAAATGGTTATCCTAATAAACAAATAACTGGTAATGATGAAATTGATATGTATATTACACAAGCAGCAGTTTGGTGGTATATGGATGAAACCGGTCAAGCTGGAAAATTTTCAGACATTTTCAAAAATGCTACTTCAGAAACTGATTCATATGAATTAATTCCAAACTATATTAAACCAATGGTAGCTGAAGCTAAAGCTGCTAAAGATACGCAAACTAAGCCTAGTATGAAAGTGTCTACTAATGGAACAACACTGAAATTAACTAGTGATGGTAAATATTATGAGTCAGCTTATATGTCTGCAACTTTAGTTGGAACCAAAACATATAATGTTGAAGTTACTGGTGCTACTAAAAATACAGTAGTAGTGGATGAAAAAGGTAATATTGGAACAACATTTAATTCTTCAGAAAGATTTAAAGTTAAGGTTCCGGCTGCTGAAGTAACAAAAAAATTAGATATTGATGTTAAATTTTCAGCAAGTGGTACTATTAAAAAAGCAAAAATTTATAAACCAAGTGATAATACTTATCAAAGGGTAACAGGTTTATATGATGAGGCTGTGCCTTTAACAAAAACTGTAAGTTTAAGTGTTAGCCCAAAACAACGCGTATGTGAAGTTGTTGGTGATAAATACTATGGTAAAGCTGGAAATGTAGTAGATAAAAAAACGTATAAGGAGGAATGTGAACCTGTACGTTCATGTGAATTTACTAATGACAAGTATTATGGTAAAGATGGTAATGAAGTAGATAAAGCAACATTTGATAAGGAATGTGGCGAAGAAGTTATTGTACCAAATACAAGTTCTAATGTTTCAACTTTAGGAATTGTTGGTGGAATGGTGTTATTAGTTTCAGGTGCTGGAGTAATTGCTTATCGTAGAAAACAATTGTTTTAATTAAAGGGTTATATTAATAACCTTTTTTTCTTTACATTTTTTTGATAATTATATTTGTTATTTTGTTAAAAAACTGTTATAATATATTTAGAATATGTATGATAGGAGAGAGATTATGGGAAAATTATTAAAAAAAGTTAATTTTTTAGTACTTACGTTGATTGTAGCGTTTGTATTTATTGTTGGAATTAATGGTGTTGATGCTGCAGCAGCACCAAGTACAATAACTGTAAAAAGAACACAAACTTTAGAGGATTTAGTAAATAATTATAAGTATGGATTTGTTATTTTTACAACTACTGATGGGACAACACTTTATTGTGTAGACCCAGATAAAAAAATTTTGAGAACAAATCAAACAGCAACTTTTTCAAAAGATGGAGATGCTGGACTTTTATACATTTTACAAAATGGTTATCCTAATAAACAAATAACTGGTAATGATGAAATTGATATGTATATTACACAAGCAGCAGTTTGGTGGTATATGGATGAAACCGGTCAAGCTGGAAAATTTTCAGACATTTTCAAAAATGCTACTTCAGAAACTGATTCATATGAATTAATTCCAAACTATATTAAACCAATGGTCGCTAAAGCTAAAGCTGCTAAAGATACACAAACTAAACCGACAATAAAGCTTAATACAGCTGGTAATACATTTAGTTTAACTGATGATGGTAAATATTATGAATCACCATATATGTCAGCAACTGTAACAGGATCTAAAACATATAATGTTGAAGTTACTGGTGCTACTAAAAATACAGTAGTAGTGAATGAAAAAGGCAATATTGGAACAACATTTAATTCTTCAGAAAGATTTAAAGTTAGGGTTCCAGCTGCTGAACTTACTGATACTGCTAAAATAACTGTTAAAACTAAAGCGTCTGGAGTAATTCAAAAAGCAAAAATTTATAAACCAAGTGATACTACTTATCAAAGAGTAGCAGGATTATATGATGACACTGTTAATGTTGAAGATGCTACGTCACTTTCTATAACAGGTGGAGATACTCCGGAGGAAGTTGAGGTTCCTAATACAAGTGCAAACATTATTTTCTGGTCTGTAGGTGTTGGAATTTTAGCTATAGCTGCAGGAATTGGAATTATTTTATATACAAGCCGTAGACATCAAAAACAGCATTAAACGAAAAAGGCCATTATAATTATTAGGCCTTTTTGCTTAAAATGTGTTTGTAAAATTAATGCAATAAATTGTGGCATTATTTGAAAAATAGTCTTCTTATAACAGCCTTTATTTATAAGGCCAAATAACTAGTGTTGTTATTTGACAAAATTTAGGTTTTGTGGTATTATAACCGGCATATAAAGGGGGACTATTCTCAATAAAAATTTTGAGAAATTCCTTTTAAGGAGGAGAGATGAAATATGAATGAAAATATTATGAATTCACCATTTGAATATAAAATAGGTGGCTTGAGATTGTTAAAGCGTAACTATTACGACAGAGTGGCTAAAATTACTAGTCGTGTAGTTACGAACGACTCTTATAGAAAATATAAGAACTTTATGGATAACAATCCAGCAGCACGTATGATTGTTGGAATGGCAAAACGTAAAGGGGTAATGTTAACAGTAGGTGGTATTATTGGTCTTGCTACAGGAGCTGGTTTTGCTTTAGCTCATGTTGATAGTGCATATGCTGCCGAAATTGATGGGGCTAGTATGGCACCTAATCCTGATGATGTTACAAATGCTAATACTTTAGAGGATGTAACAGTAACTAAAGTAGACGCTGCTGATGTTTCTAATGTGGTAGAAACTAATCAAAATGAAGTTCCAGAAGCGACTGAACCTGTAGTTGATGCGAAACCAGTCGTGGAGCCGACTGAACCAACAGTGGGAACTGAATTAAATACTGAAGATACAAATGAGAATACTCAAGGTTCAAATAGCGTTTCGGAACTGGGGGTAGATAATAAGACAACTGACGAGGAAGATAATAATTTATTAGTTGATGATCTTAAAGCCTATGATGATAAAACTAATGGTTGGCAAGATGCCGCAACATTATCTGCAGATAATACTAATACTGTAGATGGTGTTGATGTTGATGGAAAAGTTGATGGTATCGAGGATGGGACACCTACTGATCAATCTAGCGATGAAAAAGATGATCAAAATGGAACCGTTGATAACGATGAAGATAAAAATATTATAGATATATCACAATTAGGTGATGAAAAAGGATTTGACGTTAAGGAGGGCGAAGAGGCTGAATGGGTTTATACGCCTCCTACTACTGAAGGTAATACTACTTCAATTGTAATTTATACACCTGATGGACAAGCTTATGTTGTTTCAACACCTTATGCTGGTTTGAGTGAAACTAGTAAGGAACAATTATTTCAAGGTTTATTTGATGAAGGAAAAATTCCATATAATCCAAAAGATAGTTCTACTTGGCCAGCTGAGTGGATTGAAAATGGAATTACTCCACAAATCCAGTACATATTAGGTTTTAAAGATGGTGAGAATCATGTCGATACTATTGCAGGTGGATTTGACGTATTTAGAGATGTTGACGGAAAATTAACTTTCAAAAGTGATGGTTCAACGGCTTTCCATGTTGTAAATACAGCTGAAGGCTTTGAACTTGATCAAAGTCAAAGACCTGATCCTGATACTATTCCTGATGATGAGGCTAACAAAGGGGATAAAACTCCTGAGCCAACGCCAGAACCAGAACCTGAACCAGAACCTGAACCAGAACCAGAACCTGAACCAGAACCTGAACCAGAACCTGAACCTGAACCTGAACCTGAACCTGAACCTGAACCTAAGTCTGAAAAAAATGGCACGTTGGCACAAACAGGAGATTCTAATCCAATGCTTGTTGGTATTCTTGGAACTTTAGCTGCTGGTGGAGCGGTAGCAATACCTTATTCAATTCTAAAGAAAAGACAAGGACAGACTTCAAATCTTTACGATGGGGTGGCTTTTCAAACAGTTGATGGTATGAGTTTTATAAATAATCAAGAAGCTTGTTTAAATGATGCATCAGAATTTTTTAAACAGTATTCAGATCAGTCTAGCGCTAAAATTAGAACTAAAAGATAGAAAGTATGGTAATTATGGAGAATAAAAAAGAGGTAGTAAAGATAACAAAAGATGGAAAAGAAACATCTATTGAAATATTGAATTGTTTTGAACTTGGTAATGGCAAGACATATGTTTTATATAGTTATGATGGTGAAGAGGATGTTTATGCGTCTTCGCTTGTTGAAACTAAGGATGAACTTATTTTAGATGATATAACCGATGAAGAAATCCAATTGATTATGGAAGTATTTAATGAAGATAAAGAAGAGGTGTAACTTATGGCAGATGTGAATCAAAACCAAGGATTAAATGATGAACTTGATAAAAAGGCGATAGAATGTTCTAATAATGCATTGTTTTTAGCCAGCTTGCCATATGAGACAATAAATGATCTTTATGATGAACTTAGTAATTACAATTTAAAAATCACCAGCGAATTGAAAGAAATGACTAAAAAGTATGGTGTTACTAGTAGTATACCGTTGGTTGGTAAAGCAATAAGCTTTGTTAAACAAAAGAAATTATCAAAGATTTTAAAAAAAGCTCAAAAAGAGGGCAAACGTGTTAAACTTGAAGGCTCGAGGAAACTTGAACGTGATTTTGATAAAAAGATGGCACAAAAAAATCCTAATAATACAAAAGATACTGCTGTAACATTTGAAGAAATTAAAGAAGCCGGTGTGAAAGTTATTGATTCTAGGGATGAGTATCTTGCGTTTAAGGAAGAAATAATAAAAAAAGCTGGAGAAATTTCATATGATGATTTGGTTAAACAAGCTGAATTATGGTCAACGTATTATACTAACAATTTAGAATATTTGCAAAAAAGGGAAGAAATTGCTAGAGGTAATTACGTACAATCTGTCGTTGAATGTTTGGGAAACGTTCCTAAGAAAAAGTTGCCTAATGGTGGTGTGTATTGTTTAATTGATAATGAACCTTTTACTATTAGACACAACCATAAAGCAGAAGATTTAACAGCTTTTTATAAAAAATATAAGGAAATTAAGTTAGCTAAGGTACCTACTGAAGAAATTCTTGTTCCAACTCAGCCAAAAAAAGATAAAACTTCGGAGCAATCTAAAACCTCTGATGTAGAACAACCAAAAATACCTGAATCAGAACCAATGCCTGATGTAGAAATTACTCCTAATATGCAAGCGTATATTGATTTAATGAAACTTAGTGGATGTTCAGATGAAGATGCTATTAGAATAGCTACTGATCCAGTTAATAAAGATAAATTTGAAAAGTTTGATCAAACGAGAGGTGTTACAGCTTATGAAGAAGCGGTTAAGTCAGGGAAAATACCTGATAATGCTATGTTAGGCCAATTCCAATTCCATGTAGCGCAAACTGAACAGAGAGACATTTATAATATGGATGTTCAGCCTATTTTTGATAATTGTAATAAAGCTATGGCACCAGATGGATTGGCAGATGAAGAAGCTAATAAAGGTGATAAGGCTTCAAGCGTGGATTCAGAGCTTGAACCGATTAATGATACTTCTAATGAAAACAACATGACTGAACTTGATGAGACATTTGCAGACTTTGAACCTGACGGGGCTGATTATGCGGTAGATAATAGTTCAGATCCAACACGTGTAATGACACCTGAAGAAAAGATGGCTCGTGATAATCTTAAAAATCTCCCAGGGAAAGATTTGTCTGGTTTTGATGTTAGTGTTTATGATCAAAATCCATCTGCTTTTGAGCCAAACTCCGAGGATTTTAATACCCCGATAAAAAAGAATAGTCGTTTTCAGGCACTTTCTGAAGAGTTAAATTATTTGAATAATGTAAATCTAGCTATGAATCCAAAGGGAGATGAAATGGTTCCATCTAATTCGCCTATGGCAAATAATGGAGGAAAGAGTAGATAATAAAAGTCAAGGTTTACTTGACTTTTTTAATGTCTTACATTGACTTTTAAGATAAAAACACATATAATTTTAAATAGACGTAAGGAGAGATAAAATGATACAAAAACCTAAAGGAACTTATGATATATATGGAGAAAATGCTCGTCAAGTTTTATATTTGCGAAAATTAATTCAAGCATTAATGGATAAATATAATTATAAATATTTTCAAACACCAATTTTTGAGGCAAGTGAATTATTTCATCGTGGCGTAGGAGAGACTACTGATATTGTAAGTAAAGAAACTTATGATTTTATAGATCGTGGTAAGCGAAATATGACTTTAAGGCCAGAAGGGACTGCAGGTCTTGTTCGTTGTTTTATTGAAAATAAATTATATGCAGGTTCAATGCCACTTAAGGCTTGGTATTTTGGTTCAATGTTTAGGTACGAAAGACCACAATCGGGCCGTAACCGCGAATTTACCCAATTTGGTGTTGAAACATTTGGTAGTAATGATCCAATGATGGATGCTGAGGTTATTAGTATTATCGTTAATTTGTTTGGTCTTTTAGGTCTGAAAGGGATTAAAGTTAATATAAATACACTAGGCGATATGGAATCGCGTGTAAGTTATCGTGAGGCTTTACTTGATTATTTTAAACCTTATGCGAAGGATTTATGTGAAGATTGTCAACATCGTTATGAAAAAAATCCACTTCGTATTTTAGATTGTAAAATTGATGGCGATAATGAAATTATGAAAAAGGCTCCAAAAATGACAGACTATTTAAACGAAAAGAGTAAACAGCATTTTGAAAAAGTAAAATCTTATTTAAAAGCAATGGGAATTGAATATATAGTTGATGATAAGCTCGTGCGCGGATTAGACTATTATACTCATACTGTATTTGAAGTTGAAGCTGATATCAAAGATTTTGGCAGTCAAAATGTTTTGGGTGCCGGTGGAAGATATGATAATTTAGTTGAAACCGTGGGAGGACCAAGTACTCCAGGTGTTGGTTTTGCAATTGGGATTGAAAGATTATTATTGGCTTTACAAGCTGAAGGAATAAGCATAGAAGACAAAGAAGATTTAGATGTTTATGCAATTGCTTATTCAGAAAATGAACGAGCTTATGTAATGTCATTAGTTAATAATTTAAGATTAAACGGATTTAATGTCGATATGGATTATTTGGGTCGCAATATGAAAAATAATTTCAAACACTCAGAAAAGTTAGGCGCTAAATTTGTAATGATTATTGGTGAAGACGAGGTTAAAAATAATATTGTTACTTTAAAAAGTAATGCAACAAAGGAAGAGCATAAAATTGAAATAGAAAATTTAATAGAATTTTTAGATATAAAAATAGGAGAGGAATAGTATGAAAGTTAATAATGCAAATATTAATATTGGAAACGTTGAAGAAACTGTAACTTTAAAAGGTTGGGTTGCTA
>CAUERX010000006.1 GCA_959020415.1 uncultured bacterium
ATCTTTTATTGCGTCCCAATTGGTTGTATCTTGAATTATATAGCTTCCTTTATCTATTGATAATGTGCTTGTACAATTTTCACAGGCAGCATCGATTGAATAATTATGTTTATTCAATAATGATTGTGATATATCTATAATATTCCAGCCATGTCCACAATTATATCCGCTTAGACAACCGAAATCAAAACTGTTACCTCTATACGCCACTCCGATATCATCAAAATTAGTATGTAGCAGCCAATAAACTAAAACCCAATCTGATGTTTTTCCAAATTGTCCATAATTTGATATTCCTGTTTCACCTTTTGTCCTTGCTAAATCTTTAAGAGTGTATTGTCTAATGTTACGATTTGCTTCACAAAAATTAATCAAAGGCTCAACTAAAATTCTATATCCGGAAGCTCGGTAACAATTTCCATTCCCTTTAGCTTCACAACTTTTCTTTTTCAACTGATCAGCAGAAGTTCCCATTTTATTTAACCATGAATCTAACGTTTTTCTTTTTGACGAATCGGAAGCATTTTCGCCTCCAATAAGGTCCTCTTTTATTTTATCTGTATTATATGTTCCAGCCACGCTGCCAAACCAATTATATCTAGCTTCGCAATTGCTGCCGCAGTGATATTCTGCATATCCATTGTTATAACTACCATTTTGCGTTACTTCATATGACCTAGTCCCTGGAATTTGAGTCATTCTATCTGTACTATTATCATAATAAACCACACTCAACCTTACACCAATGAAATCATTTGTATAACCATTCTGCTTCCCTGCTTTGTTTCCACAAAATCCTGGACAAACGCAAGAACCACCATTACCACTTCCGCTTGCTGGCCCATCTCCACCATTATATATAACAGCCTTAACCGGACCAATCCATGTTATAAAACAAAAAGCAGCAGTAAACAAAAATACCATTATTCCTTTTTTCCAAATCACATTATCACCTAGTTTTCTTTTTAATTGCAATAGCAATAATCAACACTAATAGTATAATAAAAATATAATAATTCTGGACTATAATTTTATAAACAGCAGTCCACCATGTTTCCTCAGTATCTATTTGGTTATTCTTTGGTTCATTTTTTTTATACTTATTTACTTCTTTTCTAAATTGATCAATCGATAAATGAGAAGTGTTAACCCACATTTGGCACAATTTATATTCTTCTTTATTTTTACAAACTTCATCTTCACTATAACGATTAAAATGAGGAATGTTAACATATTGCACCATTAATTCTTCACCATAACAAAGGGGATCATTAGAGTAAATGTTAAAGTTTATTGTTTTTCCATACGAATATTGTTCCCTTTTTTCTCCGTTTCCAGAAAAAATATTGTTGTAGTTGTCGACAATATAAATATCGTTAGTTAAATTAGTTATATTAACCGAAAATTGCGGCTGATTGCTTTTCATTTCATAACTGTAACTAAATTGAACATTAGACGCTATTCTAGAAAGTTCAGCTTGCCTTTCATAACTACATTCAGCATGAATAACTAATGGTGATATAAACATACAACCTAAAGACACAATTAAGTATTTATAAACTTTTTCCAAAGGCATAGCCTCCTTTCTTATTATAACATAATATCGTTACTTTAACACATATTTGTAATTATAATTACGCACTTGGAATGTAAAGTAAACAGAAGTTGCTTTTTCAACATTTTTGTTAACTTCGATATAAGTAATACCATTTTCTTTTCCAAGTTTTGGTTTTATACGTTTTGAATCAATTTTATGAGTATACCATTTACCATCTACTTGGTAATTGATAGTTGCAAATTCGTTTAAGAAATAATATAAATTAGTCGTGGTATTTAAATTCATACTTTCATCTTCGTCGAAAGCACCGTTAATTTTAATCAATGTTTTTGGGTAATTACCTGTAGCTGTTGGTGTAACGTATTCATATGAAGTTCCGCACTTATCTTTTTTAGAGCAAAATGGATATTCTACTTTGAACTTATTACCGATTTCAAATTGAGTAATCGTAAACGTTGATTCACCTAAAACACTACCAGAGAAACTTAATGTTTCAGTAAATTTCTTTTCTTCAGTTTGTTTTTTATCCATCAAATCCATTGGTTTTAATTTTACATATATATTTTTAGCACCAATTTCGCCGCGTATATAACTAACGTTATCATTAATTTTTAAAGTCATGGTTTCCCCAGCTAAAGATTTTGGTATTTCAAAAGTTAATATATAATTAGTAAAATCAACTGATAGCTTATCATTGACATATGGCGTTCCAATATCAGTTAAGTCTTCATTGTAAGCGCTGGTTTGTCCATATGACTTGCCACCTACTTGCAAAGTAATTAATCCGGTATTTAATCTTTTAACTTCATCAGACGCAAGTTTGCGAACATCAATTCTAACAACAACTAAAGTTTTATCATCGGAAACTATTTTTTTATCATTTTGATCAGTTTGCGTTAAATAAGAACTTTTAATATTAAGGCTCAAATTACTAGCAACAAAACTTTGGGCTTCTTTATAGTTGGCGGTATACACACTTTTAGTCATGAACACGGTAAAACCAATAATTACAACTAAAATTATAGCAGATACATTAACAACAAATTTATGTTCAACATAGAAATACTTAAACTCGCGGAGTTTACCACGGATATTACGTTTCATTTTATTTTTATCGAATTCAACAGCGACTTCAAATTCTTCGTTATCTTTAACATCAATTTCTAACTCTTCTAAATCACTACCAAAATTAAATTGTTTAATATCAAATCCGGTAGCTCTAATTATTGTAATGATACAACTTATGATTTGAATACCAGCAGCAATATAAGTTATATCCCTGAGAGCTGAGGTTAAACGAATATCAAGGATTCGATCATAGATATTATTCATTACGCTATAATCTACACCATACAAAACAAGAAGAGCAATATAAACAATTAAGTTGAAAATATAAAGTTTCTTAGGTTTATCTTTAACAAACATTACAGAAGTAACGACAATCGTAAAGATAATTACGACTAAAACCAACAGAAAACTATAAAAGTTTATATAGTTCCCAAGCATAAAATCACTACTTGCAGTAGCGTAATCTTGAAGATAATCAGTTAAAAATTTGCCAATAACGATGGTGCGGTAAATTAGAATAGCCATTAAAACAGCCATAATCAGGTTGATTATTCTAAAATACTTTATAAAGAATGCGTATGGTTTCCTAAGTATCATACACGTGTGCCCCTTCCCTAATATAATAATTATACATTAAAATTTGTAAAAAAAAAAGCATTTTTGTCGCTTTTTTCAGAAAGTTGAAGTCCTATTTTATTTGGGAGTATAAATATAGCGGTACTTATCTTTATAAACTAATTTATACTTATTATTTTCTTTCATCTCTTGATAGATTATATCTTTCTTACTAACAACGATATAAGTAAAATTATATGTTTTTAAAAATTCGCTTGGAAGTAAGTAACCTTTTTGAACATTATAATATTCTTTAAAGACATCTTTTTCTTGATTATTTGCTTTAAGAAAAACTTCAGCGCGATTATCTATGTAAGGCTTAAAACCATGATACTCTAAATAACCACCATCTAGTTGATTGCTGTAAATTGTAGAGCTATTTTTATCTGCATGTTTAAGTAAATAATTAGTAGCGCCTTTAACTTCAACTTCTTTGTTAATACTGATAAGTGGGGATGCTATAACGAAAGCGATACCAATTAAAATTAAAACGCTGAAACATAAAGCAAACTGTTTATTCGATAGGCTTATGTTTTTAATATTTAAAAATGCTTCTTTAAGGCTATAGGCTAATGGGATAAAACAGATAATAAGAAATAGAGGATAATTACGCCAAGCTGATAATGCTAAATAGGTGGCACCTAATACTAAAAAAAAATAACGAATTTTTATTTTTTTCTTTATACTTAAGATTAAAAGAACGGCAAATATTGTTAAATAGGCGACTTTTCCATAGTCTTTAGTAATATTAGGGACCATCATTTCAAAAACAAAATTATTGATTTCATAAACACCATATGATTTTAAGACATAGGTCATGGCATCTATGCCATAAGGATTGATAAAACCAGCTAAAAGCATAATTATAGTGACTATTATTAACGGTTTTAAATAGTATGCGTTTTGCTTTTTAAACCAAAAATAAATTCCTTCAATTATATAAGGTAAAATAAAACAGAAGAGCAAGCCCCACATTGAAGCATGAAAATTAATGAGCAGTAAAGAAATAATAGGAAGTGGTATTAAATAGCGAAGGTCTTTCTTTTGAATATAGTTTTCTAATAAGAAGAAAAGTAAAAGAAAACTAAGATAGCTAAAGATCTGTGGTCTTCCAGCAAAAAATACTGGTAAAATAATCGCACATAAAATGGTTATTAAAATTGATAGGTACTCGTTTTTATTAGTTATTAATTTGCAAGTTTTATAAATTGTGCAAAGGGATACAAAAAATATAACCGCAACTAAAGCTGCAAGTCCTATTTTCCCTAAGAATGAATAGGTTAAGTAGAAAATGACGGCTGAAAGCCACTGCTGCATAACAAAAGAAAGATTTTCATGCATGGTGAAAGGCTCAATGATGGGAAAACCATTTTCTAAAACATAGCGCCCATGATTAAATAAAAACCAAGTGTCGTTATTAAAAACTTCAGCATTACAAAAACAATTATAGGTAAAAATTAAAAGTAAGATAAAGAATAAAACTTTAATTTGTTTATGTTTCATTTTATTCCTTCTTTCTTTACTTATTTTTTCTCATATATATAGCGATATTTATCTTTATATACTAATTTATAATTATCATTTCGGCTAATCTCTTGTCTTACGATATCCTTCTTTTCAACAACGAAATGAGTAAAATTATATCTTTTTAGAAATGTGCTTGGAAGTAAGTATCCATTTTGTAATTCATAATACTCTTTAAAAATATCTTTTTGGTGATTATTGCTTTTAAGAAATACTTCGGCGCGTGGATCAATATAAGGTTTAAAACCATAATATTCAAGATAACCACCATCATCATATCCCGTATATATAACAGCTTTATCTTTATCTACATGTTTTACTAAATAGCTAGTTGCACCTTCCATTTCATATGGCTTATTTAAACGATATACTGGATTACTCACAACTATAACAGTAACAATAACTAAGCCTAGAGCTATATAGCATAAGGTTTTATGAATTTTGGGCAAATTATTTTTCTTAATACCCTTGAATTTATCTTTGAAACAATCCGCAAATGGTAATAAAGCGCCTATTACAAAAAGAGGATAATTACGGTAAGCGGAAAGGGCTAAATAAAGTAGTCCTAACATTAGAAAAATATAACGAATTTTTATTTTTTTAGCGAAGCTAAGAATAAATAGAACTGCAAAAATAGTTAGAAAAACGGTTTTGCCAAAGTTAGTGGTAATATTAGGAACCATCATTTCAGTAATAAAGTCATTTATTTCGTAAACTCCATATGATTTAAAAACGTAGGTCATGGCATCTATACCATAAGGATTTATAAAACCAGCTAAAAGCATAATTATAGTTACTATAATTAGTGGTTTTAGATGGTACGTCTCTTGCTTTTTTAACCAAAGATAAAAGCTTTCGATAATATATGGTAAAATAAAACAAAATAAAAGCCCCCATGTCGCCGCATGCATATTAATTTCTAATAAGGAAATTAAGGGAAGTGGTATTAAGTAACGGATATCTTTTTTTTGAATATAGCTTTCAAGAAAATAAAATAATAATAGAAAATTAACGTAGCTGAAGATTTGCGGTCTACTGCCAATGGCATAAGTAATTAATAAAATTGAAGAAATTGCTACTAAAATGTAGCTTAAGTAATTATTTCGTTTACTAATTAATAAACACAATTTATAGATTAAAAATAATATTAAGGTAAAAACTAAAGTAACTAAAAGGGCTAAGCCTATTTTCCCTAAGTTTGAATATGTTAAATAGAAAATGATAGCTGAAAGCCATTGCTGCATAACAAAGGAAAAGTTTTCATGCATAGTAAAAGGTTCAATGGTGGGAAAACCATTTTCTAAAACGTAGGATCCATAATTAAATAAAAACCATGAATCATTATTTAAGTAACAGTTCGCACAAAAACAATAAACTATAGGAATTAGTAAAAGCATTAAACATAAGCCTTTAGGTAAATATATTTTTTTTAAATATGATTTTAATTTGTCCATAGTTTCCCCCTAGTTACGCTATGTATTTATTTATTTCCTGAGATTTTTCTTTTAAATTTTCATAGGATATCCCACAATTGGCTGGGCTAGTTGAAGGCAAATAATGACAAGGAATATTTGTACTTTTTAAACAAAGCTTATTGTATAGCTCTTCAGCTTTTTTGCCAGTAACAAATATGTGTGATATTTCTGTTTTAGCAATTAAACTTTTAATGTCGTTAGGAATTGGATTTTTTATCGAACTATCACTAGCGCCTTCGATGTCACAGTAAGCTAAAACATCCCATAAAGCTATATGATGATTTAAAACTAATTGCTTTTTTTCTTGGATTGTTTGTGGAATTGCTTCATTTAAAACTTCTGATAATACTTTCCAAAATCTATTTTGCGGATGTCCGTAATAAAAACCAATTTCTCTAGATTTCGGCGATGGCATAGTACCCAATATCAAAACTTTACTTTGCTTATTATATAATGGTTTTAAAACATGTTCGATGCGCATTTTATCACCTTCTAAAATAAAAACCCTTTTCAGGGCTTAACAAGCTTTTGGCTGCCCCAGTTCGATTCGAACGAACGGTCATGGAGTCAGAGTCCATTGCCTTACCGCTTGGCCATGGGGCAATAAATAAATTATAACATCTTTCCTAAAAATTGTAAATTATGATTTTTAGTTGATTACGATTTTTTCGATTTTAGTATTTTGTTTGCTCGTTGAAAATAGAATTGTGCTATAATGATGGTACACTCTAGCAGTATTGGGGCTGATAACATGGTGAATATAATTATTTGTGACGATAATAATGATTATCGTAAAGAAATTATTAAAGTAGTAGAAAAAGTATTTAAAAACAATCTTTATGATTTTAAAATTCATGCTTTTAGTGATTATGATGAAAGTTTTTTAAAGGTAATTGAAGCTAAATTAGAAAATAAGGTTTATATTTTAGATATGGAAACCCCGTCATCTGATGGAATTCAAATTTCAAGGCTTATCCGTAAGAATGATTTGAATTCATTCATTACTTATATTACGTTATATTATGATAAATATAAACTATTACTCGATGATGATGCGATGTTTTTAGGTTATATAGATAAACGCGAAGACTATAAACATAAACTAGAACAAATACTTTTAAAAATGATTAGATTAAGATTTAGAAAACAAATGCTTAGGGTTAAATGCTCAGGGATAATTACAGATATCGATATGCGTCATATCGACTATATTTCTTGTAACCGTGCCAGCCATTCAATTGAAATTCATACTAATTGGGGAGTTCATACAACTAATTTAACATTAAATGAAGCCATGTATTTATTAGATGATAGGTTTGTATATGCCCATCGTAAATACATTGTTAATCGTGAACATATTAGTAATATTGATGTTACAAGAAAAATTATAACTTTAAGTAATTCAATAAAACTTGAGGCTTCGGATACATTTTTAAAGAATTTTAAAAATACTGAAGATAATATTGAAATTGGTGAATTAATTGAGACTAGGATTTAGTCTTTTTTTAGTGAGTTATTTCCCACAGTTCGTGAGAATTTTTAAGTAAATTACTGACAATTATTGGAAATTTTGATATTGTTAAATCGTAGTAGGCTGTAATATTAGCCTTTTAATCAAGATTAGAGGGTGTTTAGAAGTGAAAATATATATGTATATCGATGAAAGTGGGTCTATCCACTATAATAATAAAACAAAATATTTTGCAGTTGGTGGATACTTTGCTTTAGAAAAAAGTAAATTCAAAGTTATATCAAGATATAAAAATATTAATCAAAAAATTAAAATGAAAAGAAATTTACCAAGTGAATTCGAACTCAAATCTTATCACTATTCATCTAAAGAAAAAATTGATATTTTTAATAAGGTCCAGACTATCGATGGATTTCACGGCTTAGCTATCGTTTTCAACAAAAATGAAATTAATAAAAAGATTATGCAAGCTAAAGCTTTTTTTAATTATGCGATAAAGTTATTGATTACTAATTTCATTTTGCCATTATATCGGAATGAGAATATAGAATTTGTTATCAACATTGACAATCAAAATATTGCAACTAGGGAAATGAATAATTTGGCTAAATATTTAAAAACTGAATTTTGTATTTATAATTTTACTTTTGAGATTAGATATCACGATTCTAAAAGTAATTATGGAATTCAACTGGCTGATCTAATTATTAATACTGTCTATAGTTATGTCAAAGAAAGTAATACTGGTAAAATAGTATTTGAAGCGTTGGATAAAGATAAAATTAAAATTGATTTTTTCCACAATAAAATTTTGGAAAATAAGGTTACGATATAATAAACATTTGGTTTATTATTTTAATTTGTTTAAGGAATTATTGAAAATTTATTTTATACAAAAATAAAAGCCAATTTTTTAATTGACTTATATGTTTTCTGTTAAATATGAATTATATCCTTCATAATAATAGCTATTATCTATACCCTTCATATAAACCCCTCTGTTATCAACTTCATCAGTAAGGGCACTTTGAATAAGAGTTTTTATTTCAATATCTCTAATTGGACTACGTTCCATAGCAAGTAAATAGTCTTCTTTATCTATGCTATTCCAATTAACTACTTTTTTTAGTTCTTTCTTTAACATTAAATCTAACCATATTCTAGTACTTCTTCCATTACCTTCTCTAAATGGGTGAGCTATATTCATTTCAACATATTTTTCGATAATTTGATCAAATGTTTTTTGAGGCATTTTATCAATACTTTCTAAAGAGGGGATTAAATACATAACAGGTGTAAATCTTAAATTACCTTTTGCTATATTTTCACTCGAATATTACCGGCAAAATCATAGATTTCATCAAATAAATATTTATGAATGAATTTCAATGAATTAAATGTTCCCGCTTCAAGCGTGTTTAAAATGTTATTATCAAATAATTCTAAAGCCTTTTTCTTAGTTAATTTTTCTTCTATATTAGCAAGTTCACTAGAATTATCTATATTTAATTTGTTTTTTAACATAATATCACCTATATATATTATACCAAAATTTACTCTAAAAATATATATTAGAGCTAAGAACCTACATATATTCTATTATTAGTTGAGTGACTAAGATGGAAGAATTAATTTTGATAAAACCTATTATTGAACACGAAACAAAAGCTAAAGAATTCATTGAAGAGTTAAAAAAACACATAATAAAACTAGAAAATTATGAAATATCCTTTAAGTTATGTGTTTCATACTTCTAGTTAATATTTATTACTCTCGAATAAAAAATTCGAGTTTTCTATCAAACTGGTGCCTTAGGTAAGGACGCTTGGAAATTTGTATTAAGGTTAATTTCTAAACTAATTATAACATTATTAAATAATTTTGCATATAATGTATTTATATTTAAACTGCATTGTCATCATAGAATTATAACAGCTCCTGTATATTCTTAAATAATATAACTAACCACAATTTGAATCAAATCTAAACAAATTTGTGTTTTTATTATTTATGACTCAAATGGATTATTTTTCAAATACAGTTGCTAAATTTAGAATCCATTTAACCCAAGCAACTACAGTACTTGTTCTTCTTTCTGCTGTTCCAATTGAATTGATTTCATCTCGATTTTCATAAATAACTTTTGCTATTTTCGAATAATCAAATTCAAAATCTGTTAAATATTGTTCAAGTGCACAGTAAAAAGGTTTATGAGATAAAATAATACTAATAATTGCCAGGTTCTTATTTTTGTGATTCATTTGCATTATACTTTTTCCACGATCAGATAATTTGTAACCTTTATCTTTCACCACTAATCCTAAATATTGAGCAGCGGCTAAATAATAATTTGCTTGTCTAATATCAAATTCATAGATGCCCGCAATATCACTTGTAGATAATTCTTGATTATTTAATTCATTGATTAAATCTAAAACTCTATAAAAGGAATTGGCTTGTGGAAAAGGAATATTATTATCTTCTTTAACAAATTCAACTTGATTCATAACATTTTGTATGTCAACAACTTCAATTGGATGATATATTTCATCTAAAATATATCTTTTAATTTTCTTTAATCTAATACTGTTATAATTATTTTCATCTAAAAATTCGTAGATAAAAAAATTAAATATATTATCATGTTTAATTAACATAATTGGAACTATTTCTTTCTTCGTAACTTTTTTCCAAACTTTATACGGATAATATAATTGCCTTATTATAAAATCTTTCATATAATGATTTTTTGCTTCAAATATTACAAATTTACTTATACCCTCATAACTGCCATCTATTTCCATTTGGGAATTTTGAACACTTACATCAAATTTATTATTATCTTTTAATGATATTTGATAATTAAATTTTCCAGTCCCCATTCTTCCTTGTATAGTAGGAACAACTTCTTCTCCAGCGATATCTTCAATCATTCCAGAGATATATGCAGAATTTAATGATATTGCTTCACTTGAAATATTACCGTAATCAATAGTTGAAATATAATCTGGTAAATATTTCGTTTCAACATCCAAATCATTATTTAATGCAACAGTTTGATAATTTTGAAATTTTCCAATAATATATAAACCACGTTTAATTGGCAATATTGCTAAATTATTTTCAGCAAAAATGGTTGGTAAATTTTCACTGCTATCAAACTTAGTCATCAATCTTGGCTCTCTTCCCGAACCTTTAATTTGATCAGCAGTAATTTCAAAAAAACCATTTTCTTCTATTGCATTAATAATATTAAATCTTTCAAACAACTCATTCCATGCTTTATTATTCTTTGATATCCAATTTTCCAATAATCAAAACCTCCTCAACTTCACCACGCTTTTGAGCATTACTATTTATATTTCTCCTTGCATTCACCGTATTAATTGTATAAGTTATATATTTTGTTGTATCATTATATAAATTAACAATAAAAGGAGTTTTTGAATTGCTTATCATAATATAGCATCCACGCTCAATTAACTCATCACACATATTTTTTAAACGCTGTTGGTCATCTCTAGAAAATCCATTTTTCGTATAACCAACAAAATTAATCTGTTCATCATATTGATCATAAGGTGGATCTAAATAAATAAATGAACCTTTAGGAGCATCAATACATGCATCATGAAAGTCGCCTGTTCTAAATTCAATTTCATTTTCATTAAAATATTTATTTATCGCTCTTAAAACTGGTTCATTGCATATACAAGGATTTTTATATGAACCAAAAGGCGAATTAAATTGCCCAGCACTATTCATTCTAAACAAGCCGTTATAACATGTTCTATTAAGATAAATTAATCTTGCTGCTCGTTCAACTGAGCTCCAATTTTTATATTCATCAGTTCTATCAATAGCTCTTATTTCATAATAACTATCAGGGTCATTTTTAGTTTCGTAATACTTTAGCTTTTCTATTAATTCATCTAAATTATTTTTTATACATTTATAACAATTAATTAAATCTTCGTTAAAATCATTAATTACTGCTTTGGTTGGTTGTAAATGAAATAATACAGCTCCTCCACCAATAAACGGCTCATAATAGGTAGTAAATTTTTTGGGGAAAAATTTCTCTAGTTGTGGTATTAACTGTCTTTTCCCACCAGCCCATTTTAAAACTGGTTGTAAAATTAAATTTTGCTTTTTCTTCATAAATTGCCACCTACCTTCTAATAAAAATTATACCATACTTTCTTTAATTTTTAATTCATCCAATTGAATTTTCTTTAAAATTTATAATAGTTTCATAAATCATAATATCAGTTAATTGTTCAATTAAAAATTTGACCCACTCTTTAGTGTAACTATAATCTTTATGCAAATCATCAAATTGACAGTATTTAATATCACAGCCTTCTGATTGATAACCAGCTTGTCTAACTTTATAATATTTCCATACATTAGTATGATGATGAACTTTAAATTCTTTTTCTATTGCTTCAGAGACAATATTACAAACTTGAGAAGGCCTATGTTTGTTCTTATTAATAACTGACCCTTCAACAGTCTTTTCCTTAATTAACGTTATTGATTTTAACATTTCATCATATAACCAAGTGGTGGTTTACCAGGTAAATGACCTTTCTTTAAAGCACCGGCTAAACCGAATTTTGTTCTTTCAGATGTTCTTTCGATTTCTAGTTGAGCCAAAATAGTAAGCATTCTTATAAAAAATTTACCATTAGCATTACTAGTATTGATTTCTTCGGCGACACTTTCTAAATCACAATTATATTCTTCTAAAGTATTACAAATTACCTCTAAATCTTTGATATAACGTGTAAGTCTATCTAGTTTATAGACAATAATTTTATTGATTTTACCAGCCTTCATATCTTCCATCATTTCTTTGAATTTTGGTCTATTAGTATTTTTAGCTGATACCCCTTCTTCACGGTAAACTTTATAGATTTCATAACCT
Source organism: uncultured bacterium (assembly GCA_959020415.1). Taxonomy (GTDB): domain Bacteria; phylum Bacillota_I; class Bacilli_A; order RF39; family UBA660; genus Coprosoma. The sequence continues at coordinate 12,642 of CAUERX010000006.1, forward strand.
TTAAGTTCACATAATTGCTTTAGTTTTTCTTCTTGTTCATCTAGGCTATGTCCAAACCTAGATTGATCTTCTGTACTTACTCTTGGGTATAGTCCAGCAACAACTTTAGTTTTTTGTTTTTTCATTTATTTTTTTATCAACTTCTTTGCATACGAAAAAAACACAAGGTAGTAATTTTCCTTGTGTCATAAACAATAACTAAAATTATATAAAGACTAAGTCCTAATCATCATTAGGTAAAAATTTGTCGACCTTACTTAATTATAAGACTTGACAATCAAAAAGTCAGTAGGAAATTTTATAGGAATTTTAGTAGAAAAAATAGGCGAACTGAATTTTACAAAAATGTTTAAATTATTAAGTAAATGGTTAAAATAAACCATTAATTAAACTATTAAATAAAAATATGCTCCCAAAATTTTTTAAATTTTATTTATAGAGTTTAGAATGGAAATATATTTAGTTAAAGTGATTATAATATGATTGTTTGGTAAATATATTTTATCTTCGTTCTCATAAAGCATAGCAAGTAATACCATATTATCTTTTTTTACAATAATTCTATATGGCTCTTCTATACTGATATTAGTATTATTAATTTTGATAAGATGTCCCGGTAAAAAATTGATTTTTAAGTTTCCTATATTAACTTTCATTTTAATTTTGTTATGACTGTTTTCATAAATATTCATCCCTCCTCTGAGCATGAAAAAAGTCCATAGCATCAAATACTATGAACTTTTCTTTATATAGAAATTGCCAAATGTGCGACTTTCAACCTCAATGGTGCCTGTGGCCGGACTCGAACCGGCACGGTATTGCTACCATTGGATTTTGAGTCCAACGCGTCTACCAATTTCACCACACAGGCAACTATATATAATTATATCACATTTCTTTTAAAATTTAACACCTAAATTAAAAAAATATCTAGATTATCTAGATATCTTCATTAATTTCTTTGTATTTTGAATTAAACAAATCGGTTTCACTTTCATCTTCCTCAAAATCAATGACTGGAAGATCTTTAGTCGAAGCTAAGCCAAAATAATCTAAAAATTCATCTGTAACACCATACAATATTGGTCTACCAGGTAGATCGGAACGACCTACTTCTTTAATAAAATTTTGAAATACTAGTTTTCTAATAATATGAGCGCTGCTGACACCTCTAATTTCATCAACGACAATTCTAGTAACTGGTTCATTATAAGCAATAATGGCCAAAGTCTCTAAAGCTGATGGGCTTAAAGTATTACTATCTTCATCACTAAATAACTTTTTATAATATTCGGCGTGCTCTTTTTTAGTAACCATTTTTAATTTACCACCAAAGTATTCTAAACTAATACCACGGTTACTACTTTTATATTCTTCCCCAAGAATTGTAATCAAATTATTTAACTCTTCTTTATCAATGTCTAAAACTGATAGCATTTGATTAACAGTAAGGCCATCATCACCTGCTACAAAAAGCAGGCCTTCTAAAACGGCTTTTAAATCCATACTTACACTCCTTTAGCTAATAATGTTATTTTATCAAGATTATGGTCTTGTTTAATTTCAAGGTTTCCTTTTTTAGCTAAATCTAAAATTGATAAAAAGGTAACAACGACATAATCTTTAGTAAAGACTTCAAATAAATCTTCAAAATCTACTTGTTTATTTTTAGTTAATCTATCCATAATTTCAAGGCTTCTAGCATGAACAGAATATTCTTTTTTAGTCACAACGGTATTTAAAGGTTTTTCAAATTGTTTGCGTTCTTTGAATTTAGCAAAGGCTTTGATTAAATCTTCAAGCGATATATCTTCGCTTATTTTTAAATTATCATCTTTAAATTCTTCTAAAAGGCTCGGATCTTTAGTAAAAAGTTCCTGCCTTTCTTCTTCTAGTTCTTTAAAAGACTTACTTATCTCTTTATACTTTTGATATTCAACTAAGCGGTTGATTAGTTCTTCGCGCGGATCTTCTTCGTTTTCTTCTGTCTCTTCATCACGTGGTAATAATTCGCGTGATTTCATTTCAATTAAGTCAGCTGCCATAACTAAATATTCACTATCCACGTTAAGGTTTAATTCATCCATTTGACTAATATACATTAAGTATTGATTGGTTATATCGGATACTTTGATATCAAAAATATCAATATCAGCTTCTTTAATTAAATGAAGTAATAAATCCAATGGCCCTTCAAATTTATCAATTGTGACTTTATAATCCATTTTACCACCTTAACAATTATAACATAGTTATTTTAGAAAGTCCAAAGGCATTATATTGTTTGTAATTAATAAACTTAAATAGGTGAATGTAAATGACGCGACTTTTTGCTTTTTTAAGTGGTTTTGGTCTCAGTGTGATTGGCTTTGTATATATGATTAGTTATTTAAATTTAATGTCACTTGGGTATAATTTTAGCGAATATGCCCACTTTATTTGTAGTAAGGCAGAATGTCTTATTGGTCCAATTGGACTTTTAATTATTTTTCTAGCAATTTTTATACCGAGAGGAGACAAAGATGAACTACATTTATGATATTTTATTAAACTTTCAAAAGGATTTTTATGATTTTTTTGAGTGGAATCCTGAAGATGAAATTCTTCATATCCGAAAAATTCCACTTTTTAAGGTCTCTAATAAGGACTTTACTATTTTTAAAAAAGGAAATGTTCGTTTTGAGAGTAATTTTATGAGCCGTATTTATAATCGAACTGAGAAATTTAAAAAAATAAATACTTCAGCTTTGAACTATGTTTTTTTAGTTAGTAATGGAAAAGAAGCCATGGGGTTAAAACTAAATAAAAGTGGAATTATTACCCATAGAAGTTCTTTATTAATAGACGAAGACGATGAAATTGCGGATATGGCTAATGATTTAAAGATTTGGGATTTTGAATATACTATTTTAAGCCCAATTAAAGAAGATGAATTTCAAACTAGATTTGAAAAAGAAAATGGTCATGCAATTATTCAAAAATTAAACAATTTATATAATCACAAAGAGGATGAAAAATTAAAGTTTTTATATTTAGAATGTTTTTCCGAGAAGGAAAATGACGTTAATAAAATATTTAGTATACTTAAAGAAGAAATTTTAAAACATACTGATAATTATAATAAAATATTTGATTTTTTTAAGATTATTGGTCAAAAATAAAAGGATAAATAAATTATCCTAAATTTCTTAAAAATGGAAGTGCGATAATAAACGCAGCTACAAGTACAAGTAAAACGATAATAAAAACAATTGTACTCTTTCCACTCTTAGTTGGTTCTTCAGTTTCAGTAGCTTTAACTGGAGCTTCGGTTTGTACTGAAGCCTCAGGAGTTACTGTTGCTGCTGGTGTTTCTGGATTTGCAGCTACTGGCGTTGTTTCATTTAATACAGGAACAGAAACATCAACTAATCGTGGTTCTGGTGCTGCAACAGGAGCTACTTCTGGTGTTACAGGAGTCTCATCAGCACTTAACGTTTCAACTGGAGCCACTGGGGTTTCAGGTTGAGGTGTTAACGTTTCAACTGGAGTTGCTGATGCTTCCTTTTCTTTACTTACTTGATTAGCAAAATCGAAACTATAATCCATGTTTTCAGGAGTAGGAGTTTCAACTGGCTTTGTATCAATATCTAAATTTTCTTTCTCATTCATATCTTTTCCCTCCTTATTCTAATAAATCCATTATAGCAAAAAAAGAAATAAAAATAAAGAAATATATTTTTTGCTTTACAAAAAGTAGAACTTTATATACAGCATAAGTCCTACTTTTTTATTTGAAGTTATTTATTAAATTATTTTTTAACTTTAAATAGATGATTTTTGACATGCGGGCTCACTAGGAACCTTTGTTTTTTGTTTGCCACCAATTGCTTTACTAAAAGATTGTCTAACGCGCTCTGTCCAAGTTTTTATAAAAGATATTTTTTCATCAGCTTCGGCAAATTCATTATTATGTAATGGTGGTGCAGTTAAATTTTGATCATGAAAAATTTCTTCTAATTGTTCATATTCCATACCTAACATTGATAGCATTTCACTAACAGTTCCATTCACTACTGAACATTTTTCAACTTCTCGGCAAAATACTGCTTCACGGTTTTCATATAAAGCTTTATAAATGCCCTGAAGACCGGGATCTAAATTTTCGTAGGTTTCATTAAATCTATATATATTACATAATGTAGCAACACCCTGATAAAATGTACGATCACTGTGCTGGTTTTCACTACTTTCAAGTATTTTCTGTCTTTTTTGCTTTTCTATTTCTGGATGTTCAATGATTGGCCAATAATCACCAAACCATTCGGGACTATTAACATGAACGATATGTGGGGTAATACTATCTACTTGTTTCTTACCATCGCGAAATTTAAAAGTTAATCTTTCTTTACTCAATTTTACATCTGTTAGTTTACCATTATGGTAGCGAACCAAATAGAGAAAACTTTGATAAGATGGATGTCTACTTGGAAATTTAACTTCACCATTTTGATCTGGTCCCATCCAAGCTAAAACAACGTCATTTTTTTGATTATATGCCACTATTCTAGTATACTTTTGTCCATTAACTATGATTTCAAAACTATAACCAAAGATAAAGTTATGATTTTTTAATTTCTTTAAAGATTCACCAGCTGTGCAGCAACTACTAAAATACAAAGTATCCCCTGGATTAGTGTTTTTCGAGTCAGGGGTATCATCGGCCATTTTATTTAGGACCTCTATTGATGTCATATTTGTTTCTCCTTTTTATGTATTACAAAATATGCTAGTAATTATAAGACATTTCACATTATTTGTCAAATTCATCAAACAAAAACTGATAATTTTTACTTTATCAGTCTTTGTTTAGAATGTTTTCAAGCTTTTGAAGAGTTTCTGCGTCTAAAGCTTTAGTCCCTTTTAATGGATATTTTAGCTGAAGTTTATCATACTTTTCTTCACCATAGGTATGGTATGGAATCAATTCTACTTTTTCAACATTATTTAATCGGTTAATAAAAGCTTTTAATTCTAAGATGCTTTCTTCTGTATCATTAATACCCGGAACTATAACTTGTCTTAGCCAAAGTGGCTTATTTAATTTTTGGCAAAGTTTTAAAAACTTATTAAAATTATCCATTTTAGCTCTAGTTATTTTATTATATAGTTCTGTATTACAGGCTTTAATATCTAAAATAATAAGGTCAGTATATTTTAATACTTCTTCATCCTTGGAAGTTCCACAGCCTGCGGTATCTAGACAAGTATTGATTCCTTCTTCATGACATAATTTCATAGTTTCTATAAGGAAATCAGGCTGGAGCAAAGGCTCTCCACCGGAAAAAGTTACTCCGCCATTTTCGCCATAATAGTTTTTATAATTTTTTAAAGTGTTGACAATATCTTTTGGTGACACTGATTTGCCACTTTTTAGTTCTAGCATTTCAGGATTATGGCAATACAAACATCTTAGTTTACAACCGCTTAGGAAAATAACTGTTCTAATTCCTGGGCCGTCAACTAGACCCATAGTTTCTATTGAATTAATATAACCCATTAGAAAGCTCCATGGAAAGTTCGGCTGATAACTTCTTCTTGGTGAGCTCTACTTAAACGATTAAAATTAACAGCATAACCAGATACTCTGATGGTTAAAGTGGGGTATTTATCTGGATTATCCATAGCGTCAATCAAGGTTTCTCTATTTAAAACATTAACGTTTAGATGGTGAGCCCCTTGTTTAAAATAACCATCTAATAGGTTGCTTAAATTTTGAATACGTTCATCATCTGAATGACCTAAGGCATCTGGCGTAATTGAAAATGTATTGGAAATACCATCTTCGCAAACATCTTTATAAGGTATTTTAGCGACTGAATTTAAAGAAGCTAAAGCACCACTAGCATCACGGCCATGCATTGGGTTAGCTCCGGGAGCAAAAGCTTCACCTTTTTTTCTACCATCTGGAGTATCCCCAGTATTTTTACCATAAACGACGTTTGACGTGATAGTTAAAACTGATAGTGTATGCTTGGCATTATGATATAATTTGTGTTTACGGAGTTTTTTAATAAATTCTACAGTTAAATTACTAGCAATTTCATCGACCTTGTTATCATCATTTCCGTATTTAGGAAAATCGCCTTCAATGTTAAAAGCAATAGCTAGACCTTTTTCATTATAAATTGGTTTAACTTTAGCATATTTAATAGCAGATAATGAATCAGCTACCACTGATAGTCCAGCAATACCAAAGGCCATTAATCTTTCAAGTTGCGTGTCATGAAAGGCCATTTGACTAGCTTCATAAGCGTATTTATCATGCATATAGTGAATGATGTTCATAGCATTAACATATGTTTTAGCAACCTTATCTAATACTTGATCATAGGCTTTAACTACCTCATCATAATTTAAAACTTCACTATTTAGTTTTGGTAAACCTTCGATGACAGTTTCGCCACTTATTTCATCAATTCCCCCATTAATTGCATACAATAATGCTTTAGCTAAATTACATCTGGCACCAAAAAATTGCATTTGTTTACCAATTTTCATGGCAGAAACGCAGCAGGCAATGGCATAATCAGCACCAAAGATTGATCTCATAATATCGTCATTTTCGTATTGAATTGCGTCAGTTTTAATAGACATTTTAGTGCAGTAGTTTTTAAAAGGTTTTGGTAAATTATCAGACCATAGAACGGTTAGGTTTGGTTCTGGCGCTGGATTTAGGTTAGTTAAAGTATTTAAAAATCTAAAGGAATTTTTAGTAACTAAGCTATGGCCATCTTTAGTCATACCAGCGATAGCTTCAGTTACCCATGTTGGATCACCAGCAAATAGTTCATCGTATTCAGGCGTTCTTAAATGCCTAACCAATCTTAATTTCATTACAAATTGATCAATAATTTCTTGGGCGGCAGTTTCCGTTAAAATGCCTTTTTTTATATCTCTTTCAATATAAATATCTAGAAATGTCGAAGTACGACCTAAACTCATAGCAGCACCGTTGTTTTCTTTAACAGCTGCCAAATAAGCAAAGTATAACCATTGAACAGCTTCTTTAGCATTGGTAGCGGGATTTGATATATCAAATCCATAGCCAGCAGCCATGTCTTTAATTTCTTCTAAAGCTTTTATTTGCTCATTGACTTGTTCACGAAGTTGAATTGTCAAATTATTAATTGTTGTTATGTTATTTAAATCATTTTGCTTATTTTTAATTAAATAATCAATACCATATAAAGCAACTCTTCGATAATCGCCTATTATCCGACCGCGTCCGTAGGCATCTGGCAAACCGGTAATTAATTTATTTTTGCGAGCTATTTTTATTTCATCGGTATAAGCATCATAAACACCATCATTATGGGTTTTACGATATTTGGTGAAACATTCATCTAATTTTTCGTTTAACTTATAACCATAGGCGTTTAAAGAACTATGGACCATTCTTATGCCACCATAAGGATTAACCATTCTTTTAAGTGGAGCATCAGTTTGCAGACCAACAATAACTTCATCTTCTTTTGAAATATATCCTGGCTTAAAGTTATTAATTCCAGATACATGATCAACATCAATGTCTAAAACACCTTTTTTTAACTCTTCTTTTTGTAATTCAGTAATAATATTTAAAAGTTTTTTTGTCGCTGTAGTTGGTTTTGATAAAAATGATTCATCGCCAATATATTCTTCATAATTATTTAAAATAAAATCTTCAACATCGATTTTTCTTTTCCAATTTTCACCTTTAAAATTTTTCCAAGCTTCCATCTTACTGCCTCCTTTATGATAAAAACATTATATCACAAATTATGACAAGAAAAAACACATAGTTTTATGTGTTAAGACATTATTTTTATTAATATTTTGATAATGTATTTATAAATGTTTCTTCATCCCAAATAGATACACCTAAATCTTTAGCTTTTTTTAGTTTACTGCCTGCTTCTGCTCCGGCGATAACAACGCCAGTTTTTTTACTAACGCTTGTAGTAACCGCTCCACCTAAAGCCTCAATTTTTTCTTTGGCTTCATCTCTAGTAAATCTTTCTAAAGTCCCTGTTAAAACAAAAGTTTTACCTGAAAAATCTGTTTCTTTAATATTAATATTTTTTAAATACATCATGTTTACTTTATGCTCTTTTAAACGTTTGATCAATTCTTTGTTTTCTTCTTTAGCAAAATATTCAGTAACACTTTTAGCAATAATTGGTCCAATGTCTTTAATATCGCGAATCTCTTCAAACTCAGCTTCCATTAGATGATCAATGTTAATAAAATTTTTAGCTAAAATATCAGCGGTTTTGGTTCCAACATGCCTTATAGAAATTCCAAACAACAATCTTTCTAAAGAGTTATTTTTACTATTTTCTATTTCTTCCAATAAATTGTTGATACTTTTTTCACCAAAGCCTTCTAGCTCCATTAGCTCTTCTTTATGTTTTTCTAAAATATAAAAATCATCATAATTTTTTAAATAACCCAAATTATAAAAGTCTTCGATAATGCGGTCGCCAAAACCTTCAATATTCATAGCATGACGGCTAGTATAATGAATTAATTTTTCTATTTTTTTAGCTGGGCAATGTTCATTAACACAATAATATGCGGATTCTTGATCATTCCTAACTAACTTGTGATTACAGATTGGACAATTAGTAGCCATAACAAATGGTTTTTCAGTTCCATCACGTCTTTCTTTTATTACTTTTACAACTTCAGGGATAACATCGCCAGCTTTTTTTATAGCTACGATATCACCAACTCTAATATCTTTGTGAGCAACATAATCTTCATTATGAAGGGTCGCTCTCGAGATAACTGATCCCATTACTCTAACCGGTTCTAAATTAGCACTTGGCGTTACTTGTCCTGTTCTACCAACTGTAAAAATGATATCAGTTACTTTAGTTAAAACTTCTTCTGCCGGAAATTTATAGGCTGTAGCCCACTTAGGGTTTCTGGCAGTAAATCCAAGCTTTTGTTGATCGTTTAAGTCGTTAACTTTAATGACAATTCCATCTATTTCATAAGGCAATTTACTTCTGTTTTCGGTCCAATAATTAATGTAGTCTAGTAATTCAGAAATATTATTTACTTTTTTATTATTAAGATTAGTCATAAAACCTAATTCTTTCATGAACCTTAGAGCGTCTTCATGAGTATAAATATCATAGTCTTCAGGATCTGGAAGATGGTAAATAAAACAATCTAAATTACGACTAGCAGCAATTTTAGAATCTAATTGTCTAACACTACCGGCGGCAGCGTTTCGCGGATTAGCGAAGTTTTCTCCGTTTTCATTTAATTTGGTAAATGAGGCTTTACTCATATAAATTTCACCGCGAACTTCAATATCAATTGGTTTATTTATAGTTAAAGGGATACTTTTAATTGTTTTTGCATTATGGGTAATATCTTCTCCAATAACACCATCACCACGAGTTGCCGCTCTAATCAATTTACCTTTTTCATAATGTAATGAAACAGAAAGACCATCAATTTTTAATTCAGCTACATAATTTGGATTAGGAACAACCTTGCGAATGCGTTCATCAAAGCCAATTATTTCGCTTTCGTTAAAAACATTTCCTAATGATAACATAGGAATTTCATGGGTAACTTTTTTAAATTCATCAATTATCTCTCCACCGACTCTGGTAGTTGGAGAATCATTTTTTTTTAAATCAGGATATTTTTCTTCAAGTTTTTGAAGTTCTTGCATATATCTATCGTATTCTTGGTCAGTAATTGTTGGCTTATCAAAAGTATAGTAGTCTTTATTGGCCTTGTTTATTATTTTTATTAATTCATCTATGCGCTTTTCTATCATTTGTTTTCACCCTGTTATAATTATACCCCAAATATAATAAAACATCAATTATTATGAACTTGAATTTACGGTTGATAATCTGTTATAATGTTTTTAATAATAGGAGGTTTTTAATGAACAATATATACGTAATTACAGGAGCAACTGGTGGTATGGGAAGCACTTTGGCACGCAGGTTTAAAGATAAAGGTGATTTAGTGCTATGCGACTTAAATGAAGGACTTTTGCTTGAGTTACAAAAAGAACTTGGAGTAAATAATCAAATTATTGTTGGCAGTGTAACAGAGGAAAACGTTTTAAATAAAATTTTTGATAAAGTTAAAGAAATGGGCACTTTAAAAGGAATAATCCATTTTGCTGGCGTTTCTGAGACGTTTGGCGATCCTGAAAAGATAATGGAAATAAACTTCGTTGGAACGGCTAAACTAGTAAATAAATTAGAACCATTAGTTACTGAGGGTACCGTAATTATTAATACCGCTTCAATGACAGGATATAGTACGTATGCTAATGAAGCAGTTTTAAAATTACTAGAGAATCCCCTTGATGATAATTTTATAAGTAACATTAGTAAACACTTAAATAATAATGCGGATTTAGCTTATGGGTTATCTAAAAAAGGCGTTATGTTACTATCAAAGAATTTAGCGCCCGTCGTTGGTCAAAAAGGTGGTAGAATAATTTCAATTTCTCCTGGAGTTATTAAAACACCAATGGTTGAAAGGGAAATGGCTAAAAATAGTGAATCGATAAATAATCTAATTTCTATGACTCCAGTCAAAAGAATTGGAACAGCTTCAGATATTGTTAACTTGATTGAATTTTTGTGTAGTGATCAAGCTTCATTTATTACTGGGACGGATATTTTAATTGATGGCGGAGTAACTGGCGTGTTTGAAAAAACACGAACAAACTGATTCAAAATCAGTTTTTATTTTAATGTAAATTTTATCGTTCCTCTACCGTCTTTCGAAGTTATAGAAGCTAATGCACCGTTAATAATCGTTAATTGTGGTGGTTTATGACCAAAGTCGGCATTTAGAATAATCGGGATATTTAAGTCATCAAGTGATTCTTTCAAGGCCATTTCAAAAGAAATATCTAAATAAGTTTGATCAGTTTGACTGCGACCAAAAATAATTCCGTTGGTATATTTAAACCATCCCGCTTCTTTAAAATGCCACATTGTTCTTTGGACTTCTTCATTGGTTAATCCAAAATTTTCAAAATACCAAATTATACCATCTTCTTTGTACTTTTTGATAAAATTTTTAGTGTTATCAAATCTAGTTCCAATAATATCTAAAAAACAATCTAAACAACCACCAATCATACGACCGGACATTTTAATTTGCTTTTCATTATTTAAGTTTTTCCAAACGACTTGTCTATCTAAAATATATGGCTCTGTTCCGCTTTGATATTCTTGTCGTTCACTACGATACATATCAAAGCTGGTTTGGGTAATTTGTTGCCCTTTTAAAATTTCAAGATTATTTGTTAATGATTGATGCCATGGTTCCATGGAAAATATTCGATAATTTACGCCATAAATCGTAGCTATATCAAGATTAGTAGTTATAGAAAATAATAAACTAGTTGGATCAGAATAGCCTTGAATCCATTTTGGGTTTTCTTTTATAATACCGAAATTTAATGAAGAAAGCATTTCATTTAAAAAGTCGCCTCCTGAAGCACAGATAATACTAGTTACATTTTTATTTAAAAATAGTGACTCTAATTCTCTAGCTCTGGTTACTCCGTCTGAGCTTCTGAAGTTTGTACTAGTATAGCAATTGGGCGTTATTTTCACATTAAAATTTCGTTTATTGAATTGGGTGGCAGCTAATTCTAACCTTTTAATATCCATTTCACTGGCTGAACCATCTGAAGGGGCCGTTACGCCAATTGTGTCATTTTCTTTAATAAATTTAGGGTATATCATCATATCATCCTTTCTACAATTTATTATAACACAATTGAAAAAAGAATAGATAGTTATTGCCACCTATTCCCACAAGTCTTTGGGATATTTTCCTTCATTAATATAATTATTAATAGCGTTTACCACAGATTCCTTATCTTCCTTGTATGTGACACCATGCCATTTTGATGGTGTGCTTTTAACGTAAACAGTAGCTGATCCATCATTTATTTCGTCAGTAATAATATTTGGCATAAGATATTCAGCTTCTAACTCATTAATATGTTTATCTAAAAATTCTGGAAATTTTAGCTGAACATCTCTTAAGAAATTAGTAGTAAGACCAAATAAATTAACAGTAGCTAAATCGTCATTATTTATTTTAAAAGCTTTACTACCATCTAATGGTCTTGCAATAATATCATCATTCTCAAGTCCAACTTTACTTTCGATAATTTCTTCAAGTATTCCATTTTTAACACGAGCAATTCCTCTTTTTACACTACCGTTTTCTGACAAAGTATTTTTAACTTTATAACCCACGGCTAAATAATGATTTCGCGACTCGTTATTTTTAAGAAAATCCATTAGAATTTCGTAAGCTTCATAACCATAAAAATCATCAGCATTAATAACAGCAAAAGAACTTTTAATTAATTCTCTAGCACTATAAATTGCTTGCCCAGTTCCCCATGGTTTAGTACGATTAATTGGTTTTTGATAACCATCTGGTAAATCATCTAATTCCTGAAAAGCGTACTCTACTTTGATTTTTCCCTCTATTCTATGGCCAATCGTTTCTTTAAAAACGCTTTCATGTTCTTTTTTGATAACAAAAATCACTTTATTAAAGCCGGCTTTAATAGCATCATAAATGGAATAATCAATAATAAATTCTCCATTTGGTCCCACTGGTTCAATTTGTTTTAAACCGCCAAAGCGACTGCCCATTCCGGCCGCCATAACTAATAATGTATATTCTGGCATACTAACCTCCTTTATTGATGTTTATTTAAAGCATTATATGTTAAGAAAAAAACTGCGATACCAATAACTAAAAAGCCAACCCATAATATTGGATTATTGTGATTAGCGTCTAACCAAGCTTTTACTGGCTCCATCCATTCATTTAGTTGATCGATTATTGAAAGCACCATCTTATCCCACCTTTCTTATACTTTTATGACCTTTCATTATCTTAATGATACCATATTTGTGACTAAATGCAATAGTTAAAATGCTTCCGATGCCAACGATGATACCTTCACCGTATTTATCGTGAACAACTTTGTCCCCAACGTTATAGGTTGCATTTTTATCAATCATTTCTTCTCTACTTATATGAGGCTTTTCTTCTGGAATGTCAGTATCTAGATATTTTCTATCGATTTCACCAATAAAACGACTTGGCATATTACTAGTAGTATTACCACATAGCATGCGTCTTTTTGCATTTAGTATAGTTAAGGTTTTTTTTGCTCTAGTAATAGCGACATAACAAAGCCTACGTTCTTCTTCAATTTCATCATTAGAATCTAAACAATTGTTATGAGGAAATATTCCTTCTTCTAAACCAATAATGAAAACATGGTCAAATTCTAATCCTTTTGCAGAATGAACCGTCATTAAAGTAACAACGTCAGTATTATTTTTATGTTCTTCAATATCAGAGACTAAACTTATTTCTAGTAGAAATTCTTCTAAGGAAATTATTCCGTTATTTTCTTCAAAGTTTTTAGTAATTGATTTAAACTCTTCTAAGTTTTCTAATCTTACTTCGGCTTCTAAGGTCTTTTCATTTATTAGTTCTTGTCTTATACCACTTTTATCTAGGATTAGATCAACTAGGTCTGTTAAGGAAATATCTTCACTTTCTTTTTTTATATCTTCAATGATGTGTTTAAAAAGTAACTCTTTACCACTATCAATTGCTTCATATAAACTTGTGCCATTAGTAGTCGCTTTTAAGGCAATGTTTTCAATCGTCTTTGGTCCAATTTGTCTTTTGGGTACATTAATAACACGCATTAGACTAACATCGTCGTTAGGATTATAAATTAATTTTAAGTAACTGATCAAGTCTTTAATTTCTTTTCGGTTATAGAAATAAAAACTACCAACAACTTTATATGGAATATTTTCTCTTAATAAAACTTCTTCCATGTTACGTGATTGAGCATTAGTTCGATATAAAACAGCAATGCCTTCTTTAGGCTCACCAGCGTTAATTAAGCGTTTTATCTCATCTAATACGTAGAAAGCTTCATCTTTTTCATCATATGAACGATGATATTTTATTTTTAAACCATCTTCATTTCGTGTCCAAAGATTTTTTTCTTTACGTTGTTTATTATTTTTAATAATATCGTTAGCAACATTTAGAATATTCCCAGTGGAACGATAATTTTCTTCAAGTTTTATAACGGTAGCATTAGGGTAATCTTTTTCAAAGTTTAATATATTACGATAATTAGCACCCCTAAAGCCATAAATTGATTGGTCCAAATCTCCAACAACACAAATGTTTTTGTATTTAGCGCTTAACATTTTAATTAGACTATACTGCGCTTCATTAGTATCTTGATACTCATCAACTAGAAGGTATTTAAAACGTTCTTGGTATTTTTTTAAGACATCAGGATTTTCTTTAAATAATTTAATTGGCATTAAGAGTAAATCATCGAAGTCTAATGAATTGTTAGTTTTAATTTTTCTTTCATATTTTTGAAATATTTCTAAAATGATTTGTTCATAATCAGAATTGGCGAATCTACTATAAGCATTAGAATCCATAAGTTCATTTTTTGAACTACTTATTTTGTTTTTAATAGTTCTCGGATTATAAACTTTAGGATCTAAATTCATTTCTTTTAAGATTTTTTTAATAACAGTTAAGGTATCTTCACTATCTAAGATTGTAAAGTTTTTTTCATAACCTAATTTATCGTAATTTTCTCTTACTAAAAGTAACCCTAATGAATGAAATGTAGAAATTTGAATACGATAAGCGTCAATCCCAAGCATTTTAAAAACACGGTCTTTCATTTCTTTAGCGGCTTTATTTGTAAAAGTTATAGCTAAAATGTTATAGGGATCTATTCCTTTTTCGTTTACTAAATAAGCAACTCTGGTAGTTAAAACTTTAGTTTTTCCACTGCCAGCTCCAGCTAATACTAAAACGGGACCTTCAGTTTTTTCTACGGCCTTCTTTTGTTCTTCATTTAAATTATCAAGCATACTATCACCTTCATTTATCATATCATATTTGAGTTCTTTTTTAAACTTTTAATGGTGTTTTAGAGGATAGTTGACATCATTTTGGTTACCTCTTTTATGAAAAAGAATATAATACTATGGAAAAGAAAGGAGAATTTATGAAAAAATTTTTAGTTGGTTTAATTTTACTTGCGCTAATTATAGCGGGATATTTTATCTTTACTGACAATGATAAGAAAGAGGAAAAATTAGAAAAAATTAAAGTTGGAGAGGTTACTCATAGTATTTTCTACGCTCCACAATATGCAGCTGATGCATTAGGTTACTTTGAAGATGAAGGATTAGATGTTGACTTCATTTTAACATCGGGTGAGGTTAAAAAAAAGTGATATTTTTTTAATTGAAGAAGGAAATAAGCTTTTAATCTCGTATGATTACTAATAGAAAGGAGGAAAAATGGTAGATCATGTAATAAGTTCAATGAATGAAGTGGTTTCTTCTGATTATACGAATAGTCATCAGGCTTTAGATATTGTTGGCGCTGGTCATACGAGTAGCGACGTTATAGCAATAAGTGATGGTGTGGTTGAAATGGTTGTTAATAACGTTAAATATACGAATCATAAAGCTAAGGGAAATGCGACTTATGGAAATTTTGTTAAAATAAGACATGACAACGGAAAGAAATCTTTATATGCTCATCTCAAATATGGTAGTGTTTCAGTTCGCCTAGACGATAGAATATCTAAGGGCGAGAAAATTGGCACAATGGGCGCGACTGGTAATGCTTATGGTACCCACTTGCATTTCGAAGTGCGAAGTTCTAATGAGGGTAGAGAAAATCCTATGGATTACCTCAGTGGAAAAGCTTCACTTGAGCCTACATCTAAAAAACCGCAAGTAGAAAATTCACCTGAAGAGAAACCACAAAAGATAACTGAAGAAAATATTTCAAATGTGGCTAAAGAATCTACTAATGAAAAAGTTCAAAATGTGGTAAAAGAAAAAGAACCTACTAACGATATTAAAAAATCTACATCAAATATTGATAACCACATGGTGACTAGTAAACCTAGTAATTCAGTTCTAAGCTCTAACTACAGTGGAGGCTCTATTGTCGATGGTTTAAAGAGTATTGGCATCGATAGTTCATTTGACCATCGAAAGGTTATTGCTTCTGAAAACGGAATTAATAATTATCGCGGTTCATATGACCAAAATGTTTATCTTTTATCGTTGCTTAAGTAGGGTAAATTAAAAGCCTAATTTTCTTTAGGCTTTTTAAATTTATAAAAAACAGTGATGTTTTTATTTTTATCCACAGTTATCTTATCAACCAACATAAATAATAGTTCTCTATTTAAATTGAATTGTTTTTCAATCTTCAAATTTTGAATTTGATTTTCTATTTTACTGTGGATTTCTTGATACTTATTTAAAGAAATAACATTATTAAGACGGTCTTCATATAAAATATTTATCTTGTTTTCTAAGGCTTTTATTTTATCAGTGTTATCTAAGGAAAATGTTTGTTTATTTAAATATGCTTTGACTTTATTTAAAATTAAGGTTTCTAGGCTTTGATAATTAGTATAGTGGGAAGTACAATTATACTTTTGACTTCTTCTTTTGTAACTATTACACACTAGATACCACTTATGAGTTTGTTTATTATAATTAGCCCCCATTAATTTTCCACAGTCTTTACAATAAACTAATCCTTCTAGTAAAAGTTTTTTTCTTTCTTTAATTGGTGTTGCGGTTTTTCTTTTCAATTTGTTTTGGGCCTGAATAAATGTTTCTTTACTAATGATAGCTTTATGAGTTCCGTCACTAATAATCCATTCGTTTTTATCACGTTTGACTCTGGTTTTATTTTTATAGGAAATATTAGTCCAAACATTTTGAATGGTTTTTCCGGTGTATATTTCATTTTTTAATATATTATATATAGAAGTATATGACCAAAGAATATCTTTACCTTTTTTATATTTACTAGGACTTGGTATTTTTTTTGCATTTAAAATAGTAGCTATTTCATTGATTGATTTACCATTTAAAAAATAAGTAAAAATCTTTTTAACAATTTTGGCGGCGTTTTGATCTAATGTTAATTTATGTTTATCATTATTATCTTTTTTATAACCATACGGAGCGGTTGCACCTAGATACATTCCTTGTTTTTTCTTTGATTTTAAAATCGATTTTATTTTTTGAGACGTATCCTTAGATACCATGTCGTTAAACAAAGCTTTAAATGGCGCTATATCGTTATTAGAATTATTTAAAAAAGTATCAACATTATCTAAAATAGATACATACCTGACTTTTTTATTAGGAAAGTATTCTTCGATATAATAACCACTTTTAACATAGTTTCGTCCTAATCTTGATAAATCTTTGGTTATAACCATATTAATTTTCCCGGATTCAATATCGTTTATTAGTTTAAGGAATGCTGGCCTTTGAAATGTTGTGCCCGTAAATCCATCATCTATATATTCATCGGTTAGTTTTAAATTATGACTTTTTAGATATTCAGTAATAAGACGACGCTGATTAATAATGCTTTCACTTTCACTATCTTTTGAGTCTTCTTTTGAAAGGCGAATATAAGCTGCGACTTTAAAATTATTATTCATTTTGCGTTAAATAACTTTTCAAGATTTGACTAATGGTCGGACCCTCTTCAAGATAGTTCTCTATTATATTCATACTTTTCACCTCACACTTAAATATATGCGATGAACAAAAAAACTAACATCTATTTGTTAGCTTTAAAATGTTTCAAATATCTTATATAAATAAGATCAATAATGTTTATTAAGATAATATAAAGTAATCCCCAGACAATTCCCCACCAATAATTGCATAAATAAGATATGTTATTAAATTGATATCAAGCAATGGATAAATGCAGAAAGCACCAATTACAACAATGATTAAAAGAATAAGCATTATTATATTACTAAATGGTGAATAAGAATCCTCACCCTTTTTCTACCCATTGGAGTTAAAAAATCAAAAAGTTCAAAAATAACGGCTAAAAGACCATCCATATTCTTTTCTCCTTATGTTTATTATAGTTCTAAGAAGGAAAAATTACAATAATTAGTTGTTATTTTCCAGGAAATTTATCATCATTTGATTGAATCTCATTAATTCATCATAAAAGAGTCCATGCCCACTATATTCAAAAGGTACTAAAACTGAATTAGGTATTTGTTCTTTCATGATTAAAGCAAAACCAAATGGACATATTTGATCTAGTCTTCCATGGAATATAGCAGTTGGAACGGTTATTTTACTTAGGTCTTCAAAAACGTCTTCATCTCTTAATGAAATAGCCGTTTTAGCAGTTCCAATGCCAGAAGCTTTAAAGCTTAAATCTCTAAACCATTTTTGAAATGCATCAGAATGACTTAAGGCGAATACTTTTGAACCAAAATCATTTACGGCTTTGGACCTATCTTGATAAATTTCCATTATTAATTGGTTAGTATCAGTTTCAGCACTACCGTATGGATTATTAGAATTTTTGTCAAATGATGGGGCAGCAGCACCTAATAAAATTAATTTTTTAATTTTGTGGTTGTTATACATAGCCATATAGTGAACGCAAATTGCCCCTCCCATTGAAAAGCCCATTAGATTAACTTCTGAAGTTTCTAGACTTTCAATTACGTAGTATAAATCGGTAGCTAACTGATCATAATCATAGCCAAACCCACTAACTTCTGAATCACCAAATCCTCTTAAATCAAATGAAACTACACGATAATCTAAGTCAACTAAAATATCTTTTTGATATTCATACATTTCTTTACTAAGTGGCCATCCATGAACCATAACGATGACTTTTTTAGCATTTGGATTTATATCTTCGACGGCTAATTTAGTACCGTCACTTGATGCGACATAATACACTCTATCTCCCCTTTCAAATTATTATATGATATTTACTTAATTGGTTTCACTATCACTTTATTTAATTAGCGGGTGCTGACAAAGTGACAGCGGCTGTTTTATCAGGAGATGTTCAAATTGGATTCTGTGGAAGTGAATCTACAGTATACCTTTATAACCAAGGAGCAAAAGACTATTTAGTAAGTTTTGCGGCTTTAACTAAACGTGATGGTAGTTTTCTAGTATCAAGAGAAAAAATTGATGATTTTACTGTTAATGACTTAAAAAATAAAAAGGTATTAGGAGGGCGTGAAGGTCTTCGGCTGGTAAACTTATGATAAAATTTTTACTAAAAAAATATCATAACTTTTTATGCCGATGGACTTACCGGTTACCAAACTTATAATACTATGCCAACTTAAACTTATAATGAATTTCTACTGTTTTATCTTCACTTATAAGTATCTTATCAATTAGATTTACTAATAAATTTCTATTTGGTTTTTCAAAAGATAAATATTCGTTTATCTTTTTTAATATTTCTTCCTTTTCTTTATTATCATCTTCTGTATCAATATTTTTAAGTTCTTCTTCTAACTCATCTCTTTGATTTTTCCAAGAAACTATTTCATCTTTGTATTTTATTGTTAAACGGTTAAACATTTCCATATCAATATTACCACTTAACTTATCTTCATATATTTTGTCTATATATGAGTTATTAGTTCTAATTCTTTTATCTAATACATTGATTTCCTTTTGTTTTTTAATTTTAATATCATTTTTCTTTCTTTCTTCTTCTAACTTATTAGAAAATGAACTGCTATCTACATACCCCTTGCACATCTTTTTAATTTCTTCTAATACAAGATTTTCTAATTTTTTATAATTGCAACTATGTGGAGTACATAAACCATATTTAGAATGAGATATATAATAAGTACAACAACAGTAATATCTTTTCCCATCGCTACTTTTATTTATACCTATTGCGTGTCCACATTCTTTACATACCATAAAGCCAGAAAGTAATTGAATATTATTGCCAGTAGGTTTGTTTTTGTTTTTCTTTAATAACTCTTGAACTGTATCAAATACTTTTTTATCAATAATTGCTTCGTGGGTATTTTCTGTAATTATCCATTCTTCTTTAGGCGTTCTAATTTCTTTTTTAGACTTATAATTTAACTTTTTTCTTCTACCTTGGGTAAGATTTCCGATGTATGTCTCATTTGTAAGCATTTCTTCTATTGTCCTAGGGCACCATAATTCATAAGCTGTAGATTTCATACCTCTATTAAGATTTGCATAAACACTAGGGGTAGGAATATGCTCATCAGAGAATATATTAGCGATTTGCCTTGGACTTTTACCCTCGATTACTAAATTAAACATTCTTTCAATAATAGGTCTAATTTCCTCATCAACAATAATTTTATGCTTATCATTAGGGTCTTTTTTATAACCATATACTGCTTTCCAACCTAAAAACTGTCCTTGCTCCTTTTTAGCCCTTACAACTTTTCTAATTTTCTTAGATGTATCTTTTAAATAGTAATCATTAAACATTAGTTTAAATTGTAAAAACTCTAAACCTGGTGTTTCGTGTAGTGTATCAATATCATCATTTAAAGCAATATATCTTATACCTCGTTCGGGGAATATTCTTTCGATATATTCCCCCATTGAGATATAATCTCTACCCATACGAGATAAATCTTTGGTAATTATAGTATTAACTTTACCACTATCAATATCTGCCATTAGTCTTTTCCAAGAAGGTCTATCAAAATTAGAACCAGTAAAACCATCATCGACATATTCATCAACATATTGTAACTTTTCTTTTGTCTTCTCTAAGAATAGATGTAATAAATCTCTTTGATTTGTGATACTCTCGCTTTCCATATTATCGCCATCTTCACGAGATAACCTAATATAAAGAGCAACATTAAATGTCTTACCATTCATCTTTTAACTCCTTTCTCGGTAGGACACATTAACAAATATATTATAGTATTATTTACTAAAAGAACCAATCTCTAAGCAGTATTCTATTAGAAACTCCTCCATTATTTGTTGAAGTGTCTTGCCATTTTCATTGAAAACATTAACAATCTTCATAAGAAACCACCTAATTAAACTTATGATTTAATTAAATCTATAATACTTATAGACTTAAAATGGGTCTTCTTCTGTATCTACTAGATTGCCATTGTCATCATATTTAATTCTAGGTCTTCTTAATTCTTCTTTATTTAAAACATTGAAGAAATAATCACCACCTAATAGCATATCTTCTCCTATAACACCCTGATTTAAAGTTTCAATTTTTATATCCTCATCATCTAACACAGCATATATCGCCATAAATTGAACAATATTTTCTGACAATTCTTCAAAATCACAAGTAAGTAATAAATCATAATTACGAGAACCAATATTTCGTAATAGATTTCTCATATTGTTAGTAAAATAATGTCCTGTGTATCCAGATACATCAAAATATTTTTTTACTATACAATAGTTTTTTTCTTTGCAATGCTTTTCTAAAATTTCCACTTTTTTCATCATTTCATTTAAATTGCCCTCTTCATATTTAACATATAAAGCAACAGGATATCCTTTTGAAATTTCTTCTAACTTGTTATTTTTCATTTTCTTTTTCCTCCAATTCTTTAAATGAATTTTTTGAAATATTACCTTGTTTAATAGTTTCTATTTCTATGTGGTCAAAATTAAACATTTCAAATATTACATTGAATTCACTGACATTACTACACAAATCATAAATATCATAAATTAAAACTTTATCAACTTTTGCAATGTATTCATCAGGGCAATGAATAGTTTGATATTTATATATGACTTCTAAAAGATGTCTTAATTTATATGGTATATAATTACTCTCACCATTTCTAACTACTTCCAATATCTCATATCCCTTTTCTTCACAATATTTTTTTAATTCTCTTTCTTTATCTATACCTATACTTAATAAATCACTATGATCATTATAATAATCATCATATTCTTCATTATATAGTGCATAGATTACCACTCTTTCTTGATTAGTTTTTTTTGCTTTTTTCATTTTCTTTTTCCTCCATTATATTTTTAACTTATTATTTCAAGGCTACTATCGAAATTAAAATCCAATACATATTCGCCTTGTTTTATTGTTTCAACAATAACATCTACTTGAAGCATATATTCACATATCGCTATTTGTGAATGTAAACCATAGTTTAAATCATTCAATTCATATAAAATTACTTTTTCAATTTTATGTTTTTTACTCAAATCAATTATTGTATTATACATTTTAAAAATTGCTTTATCCCACATAATGTCATCTAAATCAATGTCATTGCTACCTCTGAAAATTTGAACAATTTTGTAATCATTATTTTTACAATAATTTTTCACTAATTTTTCCTTTTCTTTATCTCCGTATGGAAAATATACAACTACTTCTGTTTTTTGTTTTTTCAAATCTATTACCTCCCTATTCAAACAAAACAATGTTTCGCGAATAAAAATTTACATTTTTTTGCTTGCAACATAAGAATATCAAAAAAAATATGGTATAATAAGGAAAAAGCAAAATAATTTTTTTAAGAAAGTGTCCGACGCATTATATAGAAAAGGAAAAATAGATATGTATTATTTTAAATTTAGAGAAGAATTAAGTAAAAATAGGAAAAATGTGCCAAAAATATCTTTTGGATATGACTTAAAAGAAAAAAATAAACCAATATATGATATGTTAGTTTACTTTGATAATTTAACCTCAAATGCAAAAAAAGAATTAGATAAGATATTTGAATACTCAAAACAATTCTCAACTAATGGAATAAATAAAGAGGCATGGATAAGGTATGTTGCTGCCTATAAAATAGTTATTCCTGCTATGAGTAAAAAAATTATGAGAAATGTGCCTCAACCAACAAATGGTTCTATGGTTTCAATAAAATATGCAGAAAACAAAAAAGAAAAGGAATTACCTTTTAATGATTATAATCCAGTATTCCCCTCAATTCCAAACACTGCACCTAGTTTATTTGAAAAACAAATACAACTTAATAAACAAGGTGCCATTGTTACCTTAACTATGTGTAAGGAAGGGACATACGAAAATGATATAGATTTACTTTATATGGTTTTAGATTGCTTATTTTCTACAACTATTCCTTATTATATTAAAAAGTGTGAGCTCGAACTATGTGGAAAATATTTTGTACATTCACTACCTAATAAGCGAAAATGCAATAGAATGAGATTTGTATATGAGAAACAAACAACTTGTGTTGATGCTGTTAACACTCTTTATCAGCATAAAGAATATAGAAGAATAATGCGAAAAGATGCTAAATATTTAAAACACTTTCACAATGATGTAACAAGATATGATATAGATAAATACAATGATGAAAAAAATATAATAAAAAGTGCCTGTATAAAAAAATTAAATATGAATGACTTTGAAATCTATATAGATAATTTTTATCAGAGTAATAGTCAGAGTAATAATTTATAACTTAATCATATTATAAAAAGTATTAGGTTTTAGTCCTAGTAATTCCATTGCTTCTTTGCTTTTAATCTCTTTATTTTTCCAACGGCTAACCACAATATCAAAATCTTGTGGTTTTTCTATTCTAGGTCTTCCAAACTTAACTCCATTATTTTTAGCATTAGTAATTCCTTCTTTTTGTCTCTGCTTTATAAAAGTTCTTTCTTGCTCAGCAACATAACTTAATATTTGTAATACTAAATCACTAATAAAAGTTCCAAGCAAATCTTTATTCTTCCTAGTATCTAATAATGGCATATCAATAACAACTATATCTGCTTTAATATTTTTAGTAATATCTTTCCACTCATCAATGATTTGATTATAATTTCTACCAAGTCTATCAATAGATTTAATAACCAATAAATCATTTTCCCTTAATATATGTTTTAATGTAATGTAATTTTCCCTATTAAAATCTTTACCACTTTGCTTATCAATATAAATATCTCTCTCATCTATACCATATTCTTTAAATGCTACTAATTGTCTTTCTTCGTTTTGCTCTTTGCTACTTACTCTAGCATAGCCAAATATTTTACTTTTCATATAAACCTACCTCGCTAAATAATTACTTGTTTCTCTAAATACCATATCAATAATACTGTCATCGAAAACTATATTAAAATCTACCAATATATTTTTCCTTTTTAATTCACTAATAAAATTAGCACAAGCAATGGTATAAGGAAAATCTTTCTCGTATTCTTCAATGCCAGTTAATAATGCATCAATATAACCATCACATACAAAATCAATTATTTTCCTTAATATTTCATCTTTCATTTTATGACACCTCCTTACCATAAAATATATAACATATGACTTTCAAAAAAGATACGAGCCGTTTTCTTTAAAAAAGTAGTAAAACTTTCCAAATATTTGAAAATAGGTAAGGACAGTTTTAACAATACAAAAAAAGACTTAAATTCTATTAAAATCTAAGTCTTTATAAACCTACACATTTTTAAATAATTACTTTATTTAAACAATGGAGCCACTTTATTCGTTAAAAAATTTATAAAATCTGCTATCGCAATGTATGTTTCAGGCCCTTTGTTAATAACAAATTTTAAAACATTTAATAACTTTGTTCCTATTTTTTCTTTGTTTTTTGAATTTACAGCAAGTTGTAAACTTGCTAATTTATCTTCTAATTCTTGTTTTTCATCATCAGTTAATATATTAGAAGGAATATCATTTATATTTTTCATAGTTTGCTCTAATGTAATACTTATTTCATTGTTAATGCTTGTTGATGAAGAATTATTTATATTAAATGTGGTATTTTTAGTGCTTGCTTTTTCCATTGGTGTTCTTTTTAAATCACTTCTATAATTTTCCAATTTTGCTTTTAATAATTTTATATCTTTTAAAAAATTTATTTCTCTAGGATATCCTAAACCTGCATAATTATCCAAACCTGTTGTTAATTCTTTTATTTCTGCGTAATACACAGATACAATTTCATCTTCTAGTTCTTTTGCTACTTCAATATCCTTATCTTCTAAAACCTTTTTACACTTACTTATATAACTACTTATAATGCTTGTTTTACTCATAATACCTCCTCTGAAGTTTTTATTTAAACATATTGGCAATTTCTTGCATATCTTTTAATTTACTAGCACTTTTTTTTGGATCTTTGATAAATTCATTAAAAAATTTACTCATAGCTTCGTTTTTTAATTTTTCGTTATTCTCCTTAGATAATAATTCACTTTCTGCTATTTTTAATTTTATTTGTTCTTCCGTTTCTGCCTTCATTTTTTCAATCTGTTTTTGATATTCAGACTCAATTTTTTTTATTTCATTTTCAGCTTTTATTTCGACTGCTTTAATTTCATCTTTTGACTTTCTGATGGCTGCCAAATAGGTTAATATGGAACCTAAAGATGTAGTTAATAAAGCAATAAGCAATTGTTTTACCAATTCCATAATTTTCTCCTTTCTTACTATATTTGTAAAGGAGTTACAGTAACTATTGAACCTGATTATATATTATCTTTTTTTCTTTTCTCTTTGAGATAAAGCACTACCAGCAATGCTTTTATTTGTTTTTGATGAACGACCATCTTTTAAAACTTTAGAAGCTTTTTTTGCTACTTTCAAACTTGTGGTTTTCTTTGCCATATTATCAAATCCTTTCTTTTTGGTTTACATGTTTGCATAAAATTTTGAATAGGACTTGCATTTATAAAACAGATTATGTTATTATAATAAAGAGCAAGTCATTTAAACATTGTGTTTTTTATTCTTTGTTCTATGCTCGTTTTTGTTGTTCAGTTACTGTAACTGCAATTACAGTGACAAAAACCTTGCAGAATTCCTGTAAGGTTTTATTTTTTTATATAATTTCCTTAAAGACTTCTGCTGAATTTTTATCAAGTTCAGAATACCATATTTAATAGCACTTGTCAATTGACAGTGCTATTTTGTATATTTTTAATTTTATTATATACTAAACCTCATTTATTCCTCGAAAATTTCAATAAAAAAGGGTAACCCAGTATAATTATACTAAATTACCTAAACCGCCTTAAACTTACTAATATGCTGTTATTTTTACTAACTATTCAACTTTTTTAAAACATATATTTTAAAACAAATTATTTTATGGCATTATAATAATCATTACTTAATTGCAATAAATAATCTTTTTTAATTATACTATCTAACCATTTGCTAGGTAAATTACCATAATATATACCACTTAAACCGCCAACCAATGCTCCAATAGTATCACTATCATTTCCTAAATTGATAGCTTCAATGACACATTTATCATAACTATTATTATTTATAAAACACCATATAACCGCTTCTAATGTATCAACAATAAAACCCATACTACTAATACTATCTACATTTAATTTACTAATATCGTTATTTAATAATCGGTCATAATATTTTATATTTTCCAAACTAAAATACTTTCTATAATTGTATTTTCTTATATTACTATAAGCATTTTCTTTTTCTTCGTCACTTAATAACTCTATAACTAACAACACATATATAAAACAACCTAATATACTTATTTCGTGACTATGAGTAAGCGATGATATATCTTTTACTAAATGATATATTTCATCATCATTTAATTTCTTATAATAACAATAGTAAGCAATAGGTAATATTCGCATTAAACTACCATTACCATTATAATTAAATCCTTTCATACCACAGTCAGTTATCTTTTCATATCTTTTATTATGATAATTTCCTAAAGCAAAAAATGTTGCTCTGCCAATGCCGAATGCTTTATCTATGGCAATAAAATCTTTATTTGAAACCCATAAAATAAAATTATCCATAATACTTTCATAATTTATTTTGCCTTTATTATCTATAATTGATTTCATTGTAGCAATAACCATACTACTATCATCAGACCAAACACCTTTTGCACCAACTCTATCACTACTAATCATATCGATAACTTTATTATTTTTAAATAAATCTCTTTTTTTGAACTCTAATGGAACACCTAAGGCATCACCAATTATAAAACCCATTATACCATTTATAACAATATCTTTATTCATTACTTTATACCTCGCAAATTCTACATCTATAAGCATTTCTATAAATATATTATAATTTATTAAAACTATAAAATAAAGCCATAGAACTAACTAAAAAGGACTAATAATAAGCCCTTAATTATAAATCAATATCTACTTTTTCATTACTTAATCTTTTAGTTAATTTATTTACAAATAATTGTCCCCAACTGTCATATTTTCCTAAACCAAATACAATAGATTTGATTTCTTCGCTATTTTTATCTTTATAAATAATTACTAAAAAATAATTATAATAGTTTTTTACTTTTTGACCTATACCAGAGATCGCTCCCAATGCACCTAAGCCAACCATACCACCAACTAATGACCTAGCAAATACATTTTTATTTTTAGTATCCATTTGTTTTTTACTCATAATACCAGCATTTACTATTCTATCTAATGATATATTAAAATTACCAATATTAGATATAACTGTTAATTCCTCATCATTCACATTTAAAGAACAATTTTCTTCCTCTCGCAAACTGCTTATACCTTCAATATGTTTAATATCTTTTAATTTTAATACTTTCATTTTCTTTTCTTTAATAACTTCTTGTTTTACCTCTTTTTGTTTAATAGTGTTATCTTTAACTACCTTATCTTTATTACCTTTATTCTTAACTGCTTTAACAATTAAATAAATAGGCAATACTACAACTGCAACCCCCAACAACATATAAAATAAATCTTGCATTTCTTACACCTCTTTCTTAATTCAAAACTTATTCCTCTTTATTTCGCCGATTATCTCGGCATTATTACTATTTTTTCATTAACTCAATATATTTATATTATTTTCGCTAAACTTACCAAATATCGCTGTTAAACTTACTTATTCAAATAATCTAGGAATACCTCTTTAAATCTATCAACCATATCCAATAGCCATACATAAGAACTAGCATTGTCTTTACTACTATTATTGCAACTGATTCTATTAACTTTTCTATCTTCTAAATATTCCCACTCTAAGCCATTTATCTTATTATCAATTTCAGCTCTATACTGCTCTAACTTTTTATAAATCTCATCATTAAATATTTCTAATTGACACCTAATCATATCGCTATTAACACTATGAACTAATTTAATTTTATAATCGCTTGAACCAATACGAATAACATACCAATTATAAATTGATGGTCGCTGACTAATATATGTTTTGTCTTTACTTTTGGCATAATCAACAAACCCTTGCCAATATTCCATTTGTTTTAATTCTAAATCGCTAACATTTTCTTTTGACTGCTGTTTTAATACTTTCGCCCAATTATTAGGTTCACATATTACTTGAAACTTAGGAGCAATAGGGGAATTATCTATTTGCCATAATTCCACCTTTACTAAAAATATATTTATCTTTTCAAAACTATTATCATTTAACCACTCAACGGCTTGCCTATGTTCTTCGTTCACATCTTTTACTATCCATATAGCAATATCAGCATCTAAACCAGCAGCATATACTAACATTTTTCCTAAATGGTCGTGATTAGTATTCTCTAATTGATTTTCAATAACTATCTTCTTATTACTTTCTGTATCTCTTGCATAAATATCAACATTATATCTTCCCACACTCATTTCCGTTTCTATAACCTCAATATCAATGCCTATCTCTTTACTTAATAGAGCAATATTTTCTTTCCCAGCCAACCATCTTGTAAAATCCAATTCTTCATGCCTCCAAACTTCTCTTAACTCAATTTTTTCTAATTTTCCAAGTTCCATATATAAAATCACCAATATCATTATAACACATTTTATATAATTTCAGACATATAAATATAACTAATATTGCTATCACTCGTTTTTAATATCTTTACAATTATATATAGAGGAGGGCGATATATATGGAAAACAACTTAAAGCAAATACGAAACTCTAAAAAATTACTACAAACTAAAGTTGCTATGGATTTGAATATTACCCAAGAAACTATATCTTCTTATGAAACTGGTAGAGTATTCCCAAGTTCCGATATGCTTATTAAACTTGCTAACTACTACAATACATCTATTGATTACTTATTATGCCGAACTAAATATGATATGCCTATTGATGATGTTAAACCAAATAATATTTCCGATACTGATTTTATCTTACTTAACAAAATCAATAAATTATCTACTACTAATAAAGCCAAAGTAGAAGGTTATATAGATGGCTTAAACGACCATTAAACTGTTAATGCTATATATCATTTAAAATATATGGCATTTTATTTTACCTTAATTTATACTAATGCTTATTTTAAACAATACTATAAATACTTACTCAAATAATATCTATATAAACCACTTTAATTATCTTTTAATCTTATTTTATAGTCCTATCTATAATATCATTATAATATCTAAATAATATTATATATCGTGTATATTATATGATAGTAACAATTACTAATACTTTTACTCTAATTCCTTTTAAAATGGGCTATCTTCTTCTACAACTCTTCGGCGTAAACTCATATTTTCCTGTACTTTATTATTTTTTTTTCTTAAATCGTAGTTATCTTGTATCTTAATTAACTGGGCTTCTTTCATAAACTTATCAACCATTTTCTTATCTTGTTCTTTGGTTATATTAAAATAAAAATTCATAATATCTCTATACTTATCTTCTAGTGCTAATCGTTTTTCATTGCCCGTACTTTTTGCGTATCTTAATGCTGTTTTGCATTTCATATAAGTATTATATAAATCTTTTAAACTATAACCTTTTGGAACAATGCCATTGCTATTATAATTACAAAACAATATTTCATCGGCTTGGTTAATAAAATATTCTGCTTTCTTAATATTGGTATTCTTCTTATATGTTTTCTTGTCATATAATTTAGTAACATCAAAATCTTTATATTTCATGCCACCATACCAATTCTTGTCTATGTAATTCTTTATTTCTTCTCTAAAAGCATAAGATGGCTTAGACACTAATAAAATATGTAAATGCCAATCTACCTCTATATTACTTTTATAAGGATGTATCTCTTTTACTTTTTTAGGGCGACCAACTTTTCCAGTATGTTCATAATGCACATAGGTACTATTACCCTCAGTATTACTAATACATACCATTGCGGTTGCCGACCAATTCTTTTTCTTACAAATATATCTAATCTTTTCAATTAGTCTTTTCGCATATCTTCTCGCCTCATCTTTGTCTTTAAACTTAATATCAATATCAAAACTAGACATTCCTAACTTACTTTTTGCCATTTTTCCACCATTTTTACAAAACTTAAATGTTAATGTGTTCTACCTTTCCTTATTTTATAAGCATTTTTTACATCATAAGTTTTAATGCCGGTGGGGTGGTATGCCAGCAATGACTCTTGAATACGCTTTAAATACTAATGGTATTAGTAGTGATCAAACGGATATTGACACAAGTGTTGACTTTGCTTCAATGTCAGGAGCTTTTATTGGAGGCAATGGTGACTTTGTAACTTTATTTGAACCTACAGCTTCAGAGCTTGAAAAACAAGGCTATGGGCATATTGTAGCTTCTGTAGGACAATTAGGTGGTGTTGTTCCTTATACAGCTTACAATGCGAAAAAAAGTTATATTAAAGAAAATCCAAAAGTAATTGAAGGCTTTACCAAAGCAACACAAAAAGGATTAGATTATATCCACAGTCACACAGCTAAAGAAATTGCCGAAGTGATTGCTGATTATTTCCCAGACACTTCTAAGAATGACCTTGTAAACATTGTTCAAAGATATATCGATAATGATTCGTGGTTTGATACAACATATATCACAGAAAAAGATTTTGATCATATTCAAGATATTATTGATAATGCTGGTAAATTAGATAAAAAAGCGCCTTATGATAAATTAGTAGATAATACTTATTCTAAAAAATAATGGATATTTTAAAGGTAAGAAACTTAAGAAAAATTTATCACACTAAACAAGGAGAAACTTTAGCTGTTGATGATTTTTCTTTTAATTTAAAAGAAGGCGAATTTATCGCAATTGTCGGACCTAGCGGGTGTGGCAAATCAACGATATTATCAATATTATGTGGCTTAGATGAGGCTTCAAATGGGGAAATTGAAGTGAATCCTAGCTTAAAATTTGGATATATGTTACAAGGGGACAATTTATTTGAATGGGAAACTATATTTAAAAATTGTCTACTTGGCTTGGAATTAAATGGTGAGGTAAGTAAAGAAAACAAAGAATATGTTAAACATTTGCTTAAAACTTATGGGCTTGAAGAGTTTATGGACGCTCATCCGTCTAATCTATCAGGAGGAATGAGGCAAAGGGTTTCTTTAATAAGAACTTTGGCAACAAAGCCAGATTTACTATTTTTAGATGAACCGTTTAGTGCTTTAGACTATCAATCTCGTTTAGCGGTTTCAGATGATGTTTATAAAATTATTAAAAAAGAAAAAAAGAGCGCTATTATGGTAACTCATGATATTAGTGAGGCTATAAGCATGGCTGATAAAGTAATTGTCCTTTCACAAAGACCAAGCGTTATTAAAAGTATTTATGAAATTGAGCTTTCTGACAAAAGTACACCTATTAACAACCGTAAAGCTAAAGAGTTTGCCAAATACTATGACCTAATATGGAAGGATATTGATTATCATGTTTAGTACGGAACATAAAGCTTATCTTCGAAAGATAAGATTAAATAAATTTTTAATTCGTTTCACACAGATAATTATTATTGTTTTACTTATTGTTTTATGGCAAATAGCGGCTGATTTTGGGTGGATTAATACATTTATATCTTCTAGTCCAAAAGCGATTGTAACAACGATTATTAGCTTATATAATGATGGATCTTTATTTCATCATATATGGGTAACTTTTTATGAAGTAATGGTTAGTTTTGTAGTCGGAACTTTAATAGGAATTGTTGTGGCAACTTTACTTTGGCGTTTTAAATTTTTAGCTAAAGTATTGGATCCATATTTAACAGTATTGAATAGTTTACCTAAAGTTTCTTTAGGCCCAATTATTATTATAATTGCGGGAGCTGGTACTGGTTCTATTATATTGATGGCCTTATTTATTTCAGTTATTATTACGATTATGGATGTTCATCAAGCTTTCACTAATACTGATCCTAATAAAATTAGATTATTGCAAAGTTTTAAGGCAAATCCAAGGCAAATATTCTTAAAGTTGATTTTACCAAGCAATTTTAAAAATATTATTGGGGTTCTTAAAGTTAATTTAAGTTTAACCTTCATCGGTGTTATTATGGGTGAATTCTTAGTTTCAAAAGCTGGTGTTGGTTATTTAATTATGTATGGTTCCCAAGTATTTAACCTTAACTTAGTAGTAACAGGAATTATCTTACTTGCAGTAATGGCTAGCGTAATGTATTATTTAATTCTTTTCTTAGAAAAAAGACTCTCTAAAAAATAGAGAGTTTTTATTATACTAAATTGTATAACAACGTACTATGTTTTTAATATGACATAGTTCTAAAACTAAGAATAGATTTGTTACATTATCTGTTGTGTTTTAATACCATTTAATATGACATAGTTCTAAAACAGTAATAAGTGAAAGGGACACCTAAGCAGCGTTTTAATACCATTTAATATGACATAGTTCTAAAACTCACAGTTAAAAGACAGTGGGGAATTAGAAGTTTTAATACCATTTAATATGACATAGTTCTAAAACTAAACGGCATCGGGATACATTTTTTTTATGTTTTAATACCATTTAATATGACATAGTTCTAAAACGGTAAGACGTATACAGTCTTAAATGTCTCAGTTTTAATACCATTTAATATGACATAGTTCTAAAACCTAATAAAAACCGTGTCTTCGCTATTTCTCGTTTTAATACCATTTAATATGACATAGTTCTAAAACTTATTTCCATCACCTGCGTGCCAAGCATTTGTTTTAATACCATTTAATATGACATAGTTCTAAAACTAATTGTTCCACTTTGTTTTGTAAATCTTCGTTTTAATACCATTTAATATGACATAGTTCTAAAACCTCAAATTTAATTTTAAACTATGTTAACGATATAGTGACTCGTTTAATTAAATGGTAACTATGTTAGCTTAATTATATCACAATTTCATCTAAATTATCATCAACGATTAGTTTTTTTTCATTTTCTAAAGTTGAGCCATAATTTTGAGAATCTAATAATAGAATACTGACTCTATTGTAAATTGCATACTTATAAAGCTCTTCCAATTCTAACTTGCTTAAATATTGTTTTAAATTAATAAATATTAATAATTTATTTAAATTAAATATTCTTTCCAAATCTAATAACAAAAATAAGTTATTTAGAAGATTATCAGTAACTTTGATGTTTGGTTTTAATAATTTAATTAGTATATCAATGTTAAAGTCTTCGTTAATTTCAAGCGGTAAATCGATTTTTGATAAAATTTTTTTGAAACTATTTTTAAGTCTTTTATAATTATTTGATAAAGAATTATTTTCTATTTCATCATAATCATTTGAAATTAGCTTCGATAAATAATTTGAATATTTTTTAATAGTTAAATTTATATTAAAATAATCTGAAATAATAGTTACCTTATTTGTTAAAACAATTTCATTATTTTCTTTATCAAAACAATAAATATCGTTAATAATATCACCATTCCCGATACAGTTAAGATTATTTACACATCTATAAAAACAGCCTTTGTTTTCGATTTCAATACTATAAATTTCTTCATTATTAATTGTAATAAGGTTCTCAAAACAACTAAATCTTAATTTCATAGAATAATTAACCTTTCTTCATCGTCGATTATTTTTGAAGATGGTTGACCAATAATATATTCAATTTGAGCATATTGTTTTTCAGTAACAGTCAACATTTGAATAAGTCCTTTGTCAGGTGAATTTTTTCTTACCCTATCCATTAAATACTTTGTTTGATTGGAATTCAAAGTTAATTTTGAATATACAGATTCTTGGAGCATTATAAATCCTTCATTTAACAAAAATTTTCTAAATTTGCTATAATTTCTACGGTCTTTAGAGTACACATTAGGTAAATCAAAAAATACAATTGTCCGCATAGCTCTATTCCTCATAAAATATAAAGTTCCTATATTCACTTTCACTTTCTATTGAAAGCAACGTATTTTTTACATATAAATTTATTATATCTTTAAGCGTATATAATTTATTATTATATTTATATTTGTTATTAAATAAATTAACTAATTCCATTTTGAAGTTTGAGTCAAATTCTCTTTTTTGATTATAGTAAACAAAGTTGTCAATAACTATTCTAAAGGGTTCCATTAAGTCACATGATAAATTAAAATTATTAAATTCACTTTTATGGTTAACACCAAGTTGTGTAATATATCCATTACTAATAACTTCTTTATTAAGCGTTGACAACAAAATAGCATATCCATAATTAAGCATAATATTTATTTTATCATCACTATTACGAATAAATTTTTTGGTAAATAAAACGTTAAAATATACTTTGGCAGCATGAGCTTCGCGATTAGTTTTATCGCCAATGGTAACATCTTTACTATATTCCATTAATAAATCAGAGGTTGGGGATTTTATTTTTTTTAAAAGTAGCATTTGATTCAAAATTTTGTTTTTAACAATCTTTTGCCAAATAATGTCTTTATTTTGTTTTTTCCATTTACTTTGATTAATTATTTTCTTTGAAGTATTATGACAATTATAATAAGCAATTACTTCACCAAAAGGATTGTGTTTTTCATCGCATAAAATAACATTTATTTTATTTTGAGATAATTCTTTTAGCAGATAGGCAGAAATAGATACAGATGTGGAATCAATAATAAGTGTATCTATTTCTGATAAATGAATATATTTCTCATCTAAATCTTGTTTAACTACTAAAAATCGATTTTTATAACTTATTTTGGTAGCTTTATTAATAACAACAGTTCTAAAACTCATCTTTATCCTCGTACAATCCGGTTACAGATTTATAGATTATTGTGGCATGACTAATTATTCTTTGATTTTTCTTTCCAAAAGCTGTGGATAACTCGCTATTTAAGCTTTTTAGATTAGCTTGCTCAGGATTGAATTTTAATAATTTAAACATTTGTTTAATAATAATCTCTTTTTCATCGGTGGTTAGTTTACTGATGTTATCATACTTAAAATAGTTTTTCATTTTATCTACTAAATCATTATATAATTTATATTCTTTTTGTATTCTATCCACAATGTAAATTACAATTTCTGAAAGTTGTTTATTATATTGTTCATCACTTAAGTTGTCGTTTTTTTGACCATTTAAAACTTTATTTAAGGTATACTTCCATTCAAATAAATGCTTTTTATCAATTATGAATTCTTTGGCGTTACAAACTTCAACAGTATCAGAGGCACCTCTTAAGGAACATATTTGACCATCCCAGTTTAATATTACATTAAATGGAATTTTATCTTTCACGATTTCTAAAGAGTCTTCCCTGGTTAATTTAAACAAATGTCTAATATAATCTTCCTTGACCATTTGGTCATGAAGCTTGTCGATATAAATAGGAATCCCAATCATCCTTTGATTATCTTTTCCTTTTTTAGTGAACTTAATAACACAGGCATAACTAGGGTAAATAGTACTATAGCTCCCATAATATTCGGTGTTTAAATTACCCTTTGATTGTACTCCACCTTTACCTTTTTTAGATAAATTTTGATGATAAAATTCGCCACTTTTTATTTCAACCTTTTTAGATACTAATATATCACTATTATATAAAGTTTTTTCTACAGTTTTAATAAATACTTTATTATCGATTAAAACTTCACCACTTTTTTCGTCATAAGGAATAACTTTTTCATCGATATTATTAATAAGATAGCTGTAACTTCGGTTATATTTATATTCACCTTCCTGATATAGCTCATAATTTCGGGCTTTTAGACTTTCGAAATTAGTTTCTTTTAAAAATTTTTCTTTGTAGTAACCTAAAGCAGCGGCTAGATAAGCATCATGTGCGTGATGGTAGTCATTAAGGTCACGGTATTTAAATATTTCGAATTTTTGTCTAAATTCGCTTGAAAGATTAGCTTTTAAATATATAACTTTAGTCTTTTTATGATAATTAGTTAATATATTAGCTACATGCTTGGATATTTGTCTAGTTTCAACAATTTGTCTGTTAATGAATCTGTTGATATCTTCATCTCTATATCTATCTCTTTTAAGATTATTAAATTTCTTACTACTCATTAGTTCGTTGTTTTTAAGTCTATTCCACCAGGCAATGTTTTCTTTACTCCTAAATTGAACTGGAACGGTAAAGCTAGCCGCTTTTAATTGATTTTCTTCTTTGAGAACTAAAGCTTTGTTTTCAAAAGAATCATCTTTTATTAAGGTTCTCGGGATTATATGGTCAACTTCATAGAGATCTAACTCTTCAACATTTAATGGTTTTCCTGAATATAAACTCTTACCTTCTTGGAGAAAATACAAATATAATTTTTCTTTATTAAATTCTTGTTCATCTTTACTTTTTAACGTTTTAAACAAACGTTCATAGTTGTCGATGCCATTTTTTGCCTTTTGATAAGCAGTAATTATTTTTTCTTTACGGCTTCTCTTTCGCTTTTTGGCTTCAGTTCCGCGTGACATTTCGATCATTATATTTTCCGGCTCGTAACCAATATATTGGACTAATTCTTCGACGATTTTAAGAGATTAATAAATGCCACGTTTAACGGCAGGTGAAGTAGCTAAATCAGCTACCACTTCATAATTAAGTTTATGGATATTATCTAAAGAATTAAAATCATCTATCATTTTTTGAAATTTATATTTTTTATCATTAATTATCTGCATAAAGTTTTTTTCAGTTTCGATCAGCAAATCCATGATTGATAATTTTCGATTATTTTCTTTATCTTCATAATATTTGTTTTCTAATAAAAGACGTGATAAACTACTCCAGCCTTTATATCTTTTACTTAATATTTTATTAATAGCCTGACTAGATAAATCAGGGTATTCCTCTTTGATCTTTGTTTTTAAGATATCTTTGTCTTCAAAAATGGTGATCCAACTAATGATATTTTCCGCATCATTTTCATTACAATTTGTTCCTTCAAATATTCCATTTGGTCCAAAAAAATCAACATAGGGTTTCATATTGTTAGCAAACTTTTTATCAGCTGAATATCCTTCAACTTTAAGATCATTCATTGGGAATTCCTCTAATGTTTTAAGATAATTAATAAAGATTTTTTCAGTTATTGTTTTAGCATTCTTTAAAAATAATTCCTGATATATTTTGTTGATTGTATCTGGTGTTAATCGATGGTTATTAACTTTTATTTGTTTTAGTTCATTAAATACTTTATATTTTGAATATAAAATAGAATTGGCAGGAATAGCTGGCTCTTTTAATATATATGTACAATTTGAAATCATTCTAGTTATAAACTTTTGAGCAGAGCTACTTAAATCAACTACTTCTTCAAAATTAAATGGTGTAATGCTAACATTGTTTTGACGACGAACAAGCCAAGCATTGGGATTGGTTTTTCCTTTAATACTAGTAGTATTATTAAGCGGTCCTACATAATAAGGTATTTTGAATGTTAATATTTTTTCTATTTTATATGTATCGCCTATTTTATCTAATAAAAATGGATAATATTTCCCTTGGTTCTCAATAATTATATTAAGTTCATTTTTATTCAGTTGATATGGATATTTACCATTATCAGAATTGGTAATTTTAGGCATAAATTGCTCATTTTCAATTTCGGCTAACTTTATTTGGAACCATACATCAATAAGTTTTTTGTCGCTTACTTTTTCTAAAGACTTTTCTAGGCTTTTCTTAATAGCTGAAGCAAAACTTTTATAATCTAAACCATTCTTTATATATTTATCAAAAATGCATGGATTTTTTTCTGTGCTTCTAAATACTTTACGATATTCGGCTTTATCATAGCTTAAAATATCTTTTAAAAATCTTAAATCTTCTTTATGTTTCATGTATTTTGAAACCATTAATGAAGAGATATTGGTATCTTCAGCCCCTTTAAATAAATTTTTTAAAAACAGCATATCATATAATTCTTTTATTTCCTCTAAAATACTGATATATTCACCCATCGTAGTTTCTAGTTCTTCAAATTTATCTTCAAAATCAGTTCCTTTGAAACTAATTGATAGAGCTTTATCAGTTGACACATTAAACATTTTAATAACATCTGATTTATTTCCTATCATTAATTTTGTAAATTCCGATATGAAATTTTTATTATCAAGGCATTTGATGTTTTCTTTAATTAATAATTCTTTATCTTTTTTGGACTCTTGAAGTAAGGCATTTTTCAGTTTTTCTTGGTCTATTAAAGATATCAAGTTTTCATCAAATTCTAGATTTGGATGTTCAATTATTTCAGTGAATAACTCGTTTATTTTTTCGATGATATTTAGATTATTAACATTAAAATTATCACTACTATATAAGAAATTTCCACGATGTTTAATTATATGGTGAATAGCTAAATATACTAATCTAATATCTTTTTGTTCCTTGTTGTCAAGTAGTTCTTTTCTTAAATGGTATATTGTTGGAAACTTTTTATTATATTTAATAATTTGACTTTGTTCTTCAGCGGATATTGTAATTGTTTTATTTTTTATATCATTTTTATTATAAGCACTTTCCCTTAATTTTTGATAGAATGTTGGGTCGACTTTATTTATTTCATCTTTAAAAATATCTTGAAG
The DNA here is from genome assembly GCA_959020415.1 of uncultured bacterium. Taxonomy (GTDB): domain Bacteria; phylum Bacillota_I; class Bacilli_A; order RF39; family UBA660; genus Coprosoma. The sequence goes on from CAUERX010000006.1 coordinate 51,383, forward strand.
TAAACTTATGCGTTTTCTTCTTCTGTCATAGCGTCTTCTAGTACTTCTATATAATCTTCTTTGCTCGGCAGTTTCAGCTTGATCGAACAATCTAACGCCCCAAAGTTTTTTACCACCTTTTTTCATTATTTTAAAATTACTACTTTGCATAACAGCCCAACCAACTGAAGCGGTTCCAATATCCAAACCGATATTGTATTTCTTATTTACATCACAATTCATAATTCTTCCTCCTAATATTGACAATATCATTTATAAATGGTATTATTAAGATGTTTTAAGAATGTAATATTCTTAAAATGATATTAATACCATTTAATATGACATAGTGAGTTAAAATAAAGGTTTTACCCTAAACACTTATTTTAGATAAGTTACTGCGTGGTGCAGTTTTTTTATTTTTTTAACCCTTCGTGAATATTTTAACATATAAAAATCTTTTTAAATAGAATTTCCGAGTTACTCGTTAACTTTTCGATAAAAAAGTTGTCTAATTTTAGACAACTTTTTAGTTACACTTATTTTAATTCATCGTTAGCTTTAGCATTTAAATCTAAGCCTGCTCTTCTACCTAGTTTATAGGCATAGTAGCCAGCGGCACCAATCATGGCAGCATTATCCGTACAATATTTAATTTCAGGAATTGTTAAATTAATATTATTAGTTTGACATTCTTTAGTAAGGCTTTCTCTTAAACCACTATTAGCGGCAACGCCACCAGCAACTATTAAATTTTCTACACCATATTCTTTTAATGCGTGCATAGTTTTCTTAGTTAGTATTTGCGTAGCTCTATTTTGAAATGAGGTAGCCATATTAGCCGAGTTTATTTCATGACCTTTTTGTTTTTCGTTATGAACTAAATTTATAACTGCACTTTTTATCCCACTAAAACTAAAGTTATAAGAATCATCATCCAATGGTAATGGTAAATTATAGGTGTCTTCTCCTTGATGGGCTAATTTATCGACAAGCGCTCCTCCTGGATATGGAACATTAATTACCCTGGCAACCTTATCATAAGCTTCACCAACGGCATCATCCAACGTACCACCTAAATGTTCAAATTTATAATCTTCAGGCATATAGAATAAATCAGTATGACCACCACTTACAACTAAAGCTATTAAAGGGAATTCTAAAGGTTTAACTAAGTTATTAGCATAAATGTGTCCGGCATGATGATGAACAGGAATTAACGGCTTATTATAGGTGAATGCTAATGTTTTAGCAGCCATTAAACCAATTAATAATGAGCCAATTAATCCTGGGCCGTAAGTAACAGCAATAGCAGTAATATCATCCATAGTCATATTAGCTTTAGCTAGTGTTTCTTCTAAAACCAAAGTTATGTTTTCTATATGCATACGACTAGCAATTTCTGGTACTACTCCTCCATAATTAGCATGAGTATCCATTTGTGACAATATGACTGTCGCGATTTCCTCACGGCCATCTTTAATAATAGAAGCGCTAGTTTCATCACAGCTTGATTCAATCGCTAAAATATATGTTCCCATATTTTCACCTCAATTCTTTCACCATTAAAATGGCGTTTTTATTTTTATAATAATTCTCTCTAAGCGCTTTTTTTATAAAGCCATATTTTAAATACAAATTAATTGCTGGTAAATTACTTTCTTCAACTTCCAAGGAAATAATTTGGCAGTTATGTTTAACAATATCAGCTAAAGCGAATTCTAATAGATTACTACCTATTCCATTATGTCTATTGGGATCAGTAACTATAATATAGTTGATTTCAGCGCGTTCGTAAATAATACTATATGAAATAATTCCTATAATTATATCACGCGAGTATACTGCAACTTTCTCATAAGGATCATTACTCACTTGGTAACCTTTAAAATTTTCTTTTAATATTTTATCAATGTTTTCGTTATGCGTTTTTTCTTCAATCATTTTTCTTCTTTAAATTCTCTTCAGCTTCGGTAAGTTTTAAATAGTTTGGATTTATACTATGAGGATTTATTCCATTTTCTTTTTCATGCTTTTTTATTACTTTTAAAACATCGATATTAGGTTTAATAGTATTAGGTAATTCATCGTAGCTAATATATGTGCCTGTTTCAGTTATATTTTCTAATAAAATATGTCTATCAATAAAAGTACTATCTAAATGTTCATTATAGCCTCCAGCATAAACAAATCCACGTCTTGCATCAATTAAAGCAATATTATTGGTAGCAGGTGTGCCACTAGCAATAACTTCTAATGAAGAAATAGGGACTATAGGTACTTTTAAAGACCACGCCATGGTTTTAGCAACAGTTAAACCAACTCTAATTCCTGTAAAAGAACCTGGACCGGTAACCGCAAAAATCTTATCAAGATCTTGAGGAGTTATTCCTGTTTTTTCGAAAGCTTCGGCTACTTTAATCATAATAGTAGACGACATCTCTTTGCCTGTTTCTTCATTAAAAATATATTTTATTTCGCCATTAATAACAATAGCGACCACTAAAGTAGCAGTCGCTGAATCTATGAATAAATATTTCATAATACGGCCTCACATAGTTCTTCGTATTCTTTGCCATGTGGTGTTACTATTAGAATGCGAGAATTCTCACCAGCAACTTTAATTTTTATATCTAGTCTATTCTCTGGTAAAACATCTTTAATAGTATTTGCCCATTCGATAATAACTACTCCACCTTTAGTAAAGTATTCCTCAATACCTACGCCTTCTGTATTTCCATCTAAACGATAAACATCCATATGATATAGTGGTAATTCACCTTCATACTCTTTAATAATGGTAAATGTTGGTGAGGTAACACTTTCTTTAATCCCTAAAGCGTTAGCAAAGCCTTTGGTAAAAACCGTTTTTCCACTTCCTAATTCACCATTTAAGCAAATAATCATATTAGGAAATTTTTCTGACTCTAAATTTTGGGCAAACTCGATTGTTTCCATTTCACCACGCGTTGTTAATCTATATTCCATTATTATCACCAAAATCATTATATCAAAAAGATAGAGCGATGTACAATAGTTTTTATGACTTTTTATGTAACACTTGATTGTTTTTAATTTTAGCTATACTATTGATTAACTTAATGCAAATAAACCATAGCTATAAATATGAACATCAATAAAAGCAAAAGTAGTAGTGATGTACTATGAAATTGAACAGATTTCTAGAAACGCTTTGGTTAATGCCCTTAGTTTTGAAAATTGAGTTTTACAAACTTTGCATTGGAGAATCGGACTCAGAAATTTTATATTCAGCAATGGATGGTTTTACTTTTATTTGGCAATTTTTTACATTTTAAATATATTATTTATATTTAAATTAATGAAATAGTAATATTTTTTCTAGATAATTTATCATACTTATGTAATATTATTGCGAGATATATGTATTTTAAATAATCAAAGGCAATAAAAAAGACTTTACAGTCTTTAAAACAAAAAAAAATTCGCGACGTCCTATCTTAGCTTACACTATTGTCGGCGCTGAAGTGCTTAACTTCTGTGTTCGGGATGGGAACAGGTGTACCCACTTCGCTATCGTCACGAATTAAATATAGAGAAATAATTCTCTGAAAACATGATAATGTGATTTTAAAAGTAATCTCTTTAAGAAAAATTAATAGGATTAAATCCTCGACCTATTAGTACTAGTCAGCTCAACATGTCACCACGCTTCCACCTCTAGCCTATCAACCTCATCGTCTTTGAGGGGTCTTACTTCATAAAGAATGGGAAATCTCATCTTGGAGTTGGCTTCCCACTTAGATGCTTTCAGCGGTTATCCATTCCCTACATAGCTACTCTGCACTGCCACTGGCGTGACAACAGATACACCAGAGGTAAGTCCATTCCGGTCCTCTCGTACTAGGAACAGCTCTCCTCAAATTTCCTACGCCCACGACGGATAGGGACCGAACTGTCTCACGACGTTCTGAACCCAGCTCGCGTGCCACTTTAA
>CAUERX010000007.1 GCA_959020415.1 uncultured bacterium
ACTATTTCAACTCAATATTCACAAAAAAACTTTAGTTATTTTTTTAACTAAAGTTCGGGTGGGTATATATGGGTATATAAATGATTATTTATTATACAAATAACCTTATATTTTAATTTTCTTTTTCTGTAAATAAATATTTAGTGGTTCTAACCATTTGAGCGCTATAGCTCATTTCATTATCATACCAAGCAATTACTTTTACTAATTGTTTGCCATCACTTTCTAAAACACTAGTTAATAATCCATCAACTAAAGCGCCATAGTGAGAACCGATAATATCGCTCGAAACTATTGGATCCTCAGTGTAACCTAAAGTTTGATTAGTTTGCTTTTTGAAGGTATCGTTTATCTCTTCTACCGTAGTTTTACGGCCTAATTCTAAAGTTAAATCAACAACTGATCCTGTCGTAACTGGCACTCTTAAAGCACTTCCATCTAATTTCCCATCAAGCTCAGGGATTACCTTTCCTAAAGCAGTAGCAGCACCGGTAGAAGCAGGAATTATATTAGCCGCAGCAGCTCTACCTCTTCGCGATTTTGCGCCTTTTTTATGTGGAACATCTAAAACAGTTTGATCATTAGTATAAGCATGTACTGTTGTCATATAGCCTTTTAAAATTTTAAATTCATTATTTAAAACATTAACAACTGGAGCCAAACAATTGGTAGTGCATGAAGCTGCACTTATTATTTGTTCTGTGCCATCTAAGATATTCTCATTAACACCATAGACAATTGTCTTTAAATCACCTTTAGCGGGTGCGGAAATTATAACCTTTTTAGCACCAGCTTTAATATGAGCTTCAGCCTTTTCTTTACTCGTAAATTTACCAGTGCATTCAAATACAGCATCAACTTCTAATTCTTGCCACGGCAAATTAACTGGGTCCATTTCAGAATAAATTTTGATTTTACGACCACTTACAATAATACCGTCTTCATCATAAGTAATTTCATCAGTTTTGTATGAACGATGAGATGTATCATATTTTAGAAGATAAGCTAATTGCTCAGGATCAGTTAAATCATTAATAGCTACAACCTCAAAATCTTTGTCATCCTCCATTAATCTAAAAACTAATCTACCAATTCTTCCAAATCCATTAATAGCTACTTTTATCATATAATCATTCCTTTCCTATCCATTATAAATGCCTTCACCAATAAACTCCCTTAAAATTGAATCCTTTGGAACCTCTTCACTAGATATTGGTAAAAATTGACGTAATAGATTGATTAATCTAATTGCTTCAGCATAAACATCACTTGTCGATTTTATACCATACAACAATGGTTCCGCATATATTCTTAAAACGCCAATTTCATAACTTAAAGCTGAATTAATAACAATATCAACATCATCTTGATATGGATAAATGTTCTCCACAGCTTCTTTATCAACGTTATGCCATATCTTGAGTGTGGCTTCGGCACCTGTTCCACGGAATCTACTATCTCTAACTATTCTTCGAAGTTTTCGAAGGTCTGTTGTTCTGACACGATTATGATTGTCAATTTTTAGTTGAACGATTGGTGTAACAAAAATTTTAAATTTATTTTCACGCTTAATATTTTTTGTCAAGGTATCATTTAAGGTATGAATTCCTTCAACTAGTAAAATATCATCGTCACCAATCCTTAAATAATTATCATCGTAAATTTTTTTACCTTTAACAAAGTCAAATTTTGGAATATTTACTTTTTCACCGCGCATTAATCTTTTCAAATGATTATTAAATAATTCAGTGTCAGTTGCTTTAATATTAGCGTAATCATATTCACCATTTTCGTCTCTTGGCGTTTTATCACGATCAACAAAATAATCATCTAGTGAAATTTGATGAGGCTTTAACCCCTTAGCTCTTAAATATAAAGCTAGTTTTTTAGTTGTCGTGGTTTTTCCACTAGATGATGGTCCTGATAATAAAATTAATTTAATATCCTTTCTTTTATGGTAGATTTTTTCAGCAACAATTGATAACTGATTTTCATAATGAGTTTCAAATAGTCTAATTGCATCTGTGTAGTTTCCATTGGCCCCAATTTCGTTTAAATCGGCAACCATGTCAATATCAATTAGTTTCCCCCATTCTTCGTACTCTTTGTATTTTTCAAAGATTTTTTCATGGTGTTGGTACTTGGTGACAACTCTTGGATGATTTAAATCGGGATAACTAATAACAAAGCTACTATTTCCTAAATAGTTAATTTTAAAACGATTAATTTGACCAGTGTTATGAACAATAGGTCCAAAGAAATAATCATATACATCATTTAAGCGATTAAGATCAACAGTTGAATTACTTGTGTAATTTAAATTTTTAACTTTATCTATTTGTCCATTTTTACGGAAATATTTTATAGCATCAAACCTTGAAACTTTACTTTTAGTAAAAAGCAATTTTTGTTTAACTAATTCTTGCATTTTAACTTCTAGCATTTCTATATGCTTCTTAGTTACTCGCTGATTTACTATTTCACAGTAAATTCCATTATCTAGTGAATAATTAATTAAAACATCCGCTTTAGGATTTAATACTTCTTTGGCAGCAACAATGACTAAAAATTCAAGACTGCGGCTATAGATACGATTTCCCACGCGACTACTACGATCCAAAAATTCAACAGTACTATTTTCGGTGACTGGACAGTTTAAGTCAACAGCAACATGGTTTAATTTGGCACCTAGAATTGGATATTCAAAATCTTTTTGAACAAGCTTACTAACTTCGTATAAACTAGTCCCAGGAATAATATCATCAATATAGGTGTCTTTGTATTTTAATTTAATTTTTCGCATTGTACCCTTCCTATTCTTTTTTAATTTTATCAAAAATATATTATTTTGTCAGTATTTTTGATGAATAAAATCAGCCATTTACACTTATTATAAGATTAGGAGGCGATTTAAATGTTGATACCTAATGTGGTTGAAAAAAGTAACGATGGTGAGAGAGTTTATGATATATATAGCAGATTATTAAAGGATAGGATTATTATTTTAAGTGGCGAGATAGATGATAACTTAGCTAATAGCATTGTTGGACAATTGTTATATTTAGATTCAGTTAATCATGACGATATTAGTATTTATATTAATTCACCTGGTGGCAGTATAACATCGGGAATGGCAATTTACGATACAATGAATTTTGTCAAAAGCAAAGTTTCTACTATTTGTATTGGAATGGCGGCCAGTATGGCAGCGTTTTTACTTTCAAGCGGAGAAAAAGGTTTGAGATTTGGTTTACCTAATAGTGAGGTAATGATCCATCAGCCGCTAGGTGGGGCTCAAGGCCAAGCAACAGAAATTAAAATTGCAGCTGAAAGAATTTTAAAACTAAAAGAAAAACTTAATAAGATTTTAAGTGAAAATACTGGTCAAGATTTGTCAAAAATTGAAGATGATACGGAAAGAGATCATTTTCTATCAGCCGAGGAAGCAGTTCAATATGGCTTAATTGACAAAATAATTTAAAAAAGCTCAATTTGAGCTTTTTATTGTATAGGGATTAATACTAGTTCCATCACCTTGCAAACTGATATTTCCATCTAAATATAAAACAGGGTATACTGAACTTTTTTCAAAGGCAGGTAGCTGTTCAAGAGAATTAGAAAAATGCCATACTTTATCTTGAACTTCACTGACAGAATTTATAAACCAGAATTTGGTATTTTCTTTATATAAATAGTTACTTTTATGGCAAGATAAATCTTTGTCATTGAGTGATTTTACAGAGGTACATAAAGTATCATTACTTGCGGTAATATAATCAGAAATGTTTATTAAACCTATATATCCATTCCATGTTTTACTAGCTTCAGCAATTTGTAATTCATCATTAGTAATTTTCATATTTTCAGTAGCTGGCTTAATAGCTCCGATATTAAATGCGTGTTCTACTACCTGTTTTTTAGAATTATCTGCCATCTGATTTAAATATATATTGTTTAAATAATCTTGGATTGTAGAGTTTTCCCAAGTGTTTAACTTATTTGAATCCCAAGGCAATTCTATATCTAATGGACTTTCTTTAACTATTTTTACACTACCATCTTCTTCAACAGAAATTATTTTCCAGTTTTCATTATTAAAAGTTAAATTATTATTGGGATTTTGTCCTTTATAAATATATCTGCTTTTAGAATGTGCGCTTCTTAAATTCTTATTACTTTCGGCCACATAAAGCCCATCACCTTCAGTAACAACATTTTGTGATAAAAAATTAGCCGCGGTTAGCGTTTTTATATTTCCTTTAGCACCTATAGTTAGTTTAGTACTAAAAGCTGCATAACCTACCGTCATAATTAAAAGCAGACATATAGCTGAACCAACTAATAATTTAACTTGCCCATTATTTTTTCTTTGTTTAACTTTACTCATAGTCTCACCTAAGCTTATTATAACTAATAAAATAAGCTTTTTCAATAAGGAAAACAAGGGTTTGACACTATATCGCGACTCTCGTTAATTGTTTTACTCTATTAAAAAAATTGCTAACGAATTAGCAATCTTTTTGTTATTGGTTAAAATCTATTCTCAATTATTTAGAATATTTAGTACCACTTAATTGTTGTTGACCCATTTGTACAAGTCTTTTAGTAATTTCTCCACCTACAGAACCGTTAGCTCTGCTAGTAGCTTCTGGACCCATTTGAACTCCTAATTCGTTAGCTATTTCATATTTCATTTGTTCGATAGCTTGTTTAGCTCCTGGAACTACTAATTTACTATTATTACTATTCATACGTTTCACCTCCTGTACATTAATATAGTGTGTACATTTGGCGATAAAATACGTTTTTTTAAGTGGTAATTTTTGTTAAAGAATATCTTCAAATTTATTAGTTTCAAAATTGGTAATGGTCTCAATATTATCAATACATTTATCAATTAAAGTTTCATAATCAAATTCTTTTTCATAGGCTAAACATTTGCTTAACTTTGGATTTATGACTGGATGTTTTGGAACAAAAATAGTACAACAATCTTCAAAAGGAAGAATACTAATTTCATAAGTTCCTATTTTTTGTGATAAATTAATTATTTCTAATTTATCAAAACAAGCTACCGGACGAATAATTGGCATGTTAGTAACGCTATTAATACATGTCATACTGCTAAGTGTTTGACTAGCAACCTGGCCAATACTTTCACCATTTACAATTATTTGGGCACCAATTTTTTCTGAGTACTTTTCAGCGATGCGATACATCATTCTTCGCATAATGGTTATCATATAAGTATCAGGGCATTTTTTAAAAATTGTTTCTTGAATCTCAGTAAATGGAACGATATGAACTTTTATATGTCCTGAATATTCATTTAAAATACTAGCTAACTTTAGAACTTTGTTTTTTGCTTCATCGCTAGTATGTGGTGGTGATTCGAAATATAAACATTCGATGTTCACGCCCCTTTTTAAGGTTAGATATCCAGCAACCGGACTATCAATTCCTCCACTTAACATAAGAAGTCCAGTCCCTTGAATTCCGACTGGATAACCTCCACTACCTTTTATCTCATTAGTATAAACAAATGTCCCATTGTTTCTAATTTCTACCGTTAAGGTTATGTCTGGTTGATGGACGTCAACTTTAAAATCTGTATTTTTTAAAATTAATCCACCTAATTTTCTACTGTATTCCATTGAAGGAATAGGATAATTTTTGTCTGCACGATTAGTAACTACTTTAAAAGTCTTTTTACCTTTATCCATAATTTCTAATGCCTTATTTAATACGTCTTCAATATTATTATTAACTTTATGGCAAATTGCTATACTATATATACCAAAAACTTTTTGTAATTTGCTGGCAATTTTTTCAGCATCATTACATTTTACATACATTCTTACACGGTCTTTAGTAATTTCTATTTCTTCGTCCTTTAATAAGTTTCGGATATTTTTTTCTAAAACATTAATGAAAAATTTGCGGTTATCTTTTTTTGTTGTAAGTTCACCATATTTTATTAGTATTAACTGATTCATAATATTCCTCGTTTCCTACGTTATTATACTATAATTTTATTTTTATTTAAAGTCTCCAAGGATTAATTATAATCCTTTTTATTTACTTTATTTTAATTTTTAAATTAAATATGGTATAATAAGCGAAATTGAAGGAGGCGCATTATGAAGAAAAGCGTTTTAACAGTCTTTGATATCGAAGGAACACTACCAGAAAGCAAAGGTGGTCAAAATAATGAGGCATATGAATCACTTTTTAATATTTTAAATGAGATTGGTGAAAAAAGTGAAGCTGACGAGGTTTTATTTTCTCTATCTTCAACTGCCGACAAAGAAAAAGTTTTGGAAAAACTTAATGACCTTATACCATACATGGAAGGGACTATTATTAAACCAAGTATTCAATACAGTGGTACTGAAGGTTTTGATTCTTTTGGCAATCCTGTTTCTGAATATCCAAAGAACACACCTAAAACTGATTTATTAAAACAGCAGGTAGGTTTTTTAGAAGCTGAAGGTCATCAAGTCTCTGATGTGATATTTACAGATGATTTAGGTGAAATGTATCCTTTTAATAATTTTCACGATACTTATAAAGGAATTGAAACTACGGTAATTTGCCCAGAATATCCTAATCCATTACCTTTTGAAGATATTATTCAAGGACTTCAAAATAAATTAACAAGTCTTGAAAAATCAGAAATGCCTAAAATATAAAAAACAATACATTTGATAGTATTGTTTTTTTGTATTATTTAGCTTCTTCACTATAGAAATCTAGTAACTTATCATAAATCCCTGGCTCAATTTTATTTAATGAGTTAATTGTTAACTCTAATGATTTTTTATATTCACCTTTATTGAATAATACTTCTGAATAGGTTAAATTTTTATCTAATTCTTGTTCATTAGAACGATAACGATTACCATAGACGATGGCCATTTCAGCAAACATTGCTGTTTTCATCATTTCCTTTGTTTTACCAAATAATTTTAAGGCAAGATCTCTTGCTGTATCAACTCTGGTATTTAAAGTTTCAATGGTTAATGGTTTTTTATCTAATTCTTTTACTATTTCTTTGATAGCTTCACTGGCTTCCTTTAATTCAACGTAATAACTATTTGGAATAACTGGTAAATTATAATTTCTAATTTGACCTTTGGCATCTTTAAGTAATACGTTAACTTCATCAAGCTGTTGTCTAGCGCGAACTTCATCGTCATGCATACTTCCGATAATGTTTAATGATCTATCTAATTTATCCTCAATATTTGTTAATTTGACAACTAGTCTTTCAACTTCTTCGGTCAGCTTTGAATAGGCAAAAGTATGATTACTAGTGTGCCCCATTAGAGTATTGTAGTCATCATTTAGACTTTTTAATTCAACTCTAACTTCTTCTAATGATTTAATGTCTTCAGGTTCTAGACTATACATATTTTTAAGGTCATCCATTTGATCAAAAATATCGTTAACTAAACTGTTAGTTTTGTCTAATTTAGTTTTTAAGGTTTTATTGGCTTCTTCATATTCTATTTTAATTATCTTTTCTTTTTCGAAATCAGTAAATAATGATTCAAAATATTCAGTTAAAACTTTTAATTCAAATAGACTATCTTCTAAATCAAGTACTTTGGCTCTATCTAAAATATCTTTAATTTTTTTAGTAGCTTCATCAATATTGAATTCAACATTTAAATAATCTAGTGGATAACCCTCTTCGGACATTTTATTATATATAGCAGTTATTTCTTCCATTTTTTTAGGTAAAATACCTTCTGCAATTAAAACTATCGAGGGCATTTCTTCAACTACAACTTCAATATGTCTAAGCATTTCTTCAATAGCATTTACGATGGTATTAACTTCGTCGTATTCGTTTTTATCCATAATAGTTTCAAAGTCTTCAAAACGTTTTGCAATATTTTCAAACTGAAGTTCAACTGAAGACCCAATATCACCAAATTCTGATCTTGTCTCATTAAACTTTTCAAAAAGCTCACGATATTTGGCCTTTAATTTAGTTATAACTGCACGGCTACGTTCTTCACTAGTCGTAAGCTCTTTTATTTCATCTAATAGAAATTCTGATTTAGTACGAACTTTATAAATTTCCATCTCCAATTTGGCTATTTTGTACATAGTACTTTTATAATCCATTTTAGATAGTGAATATTCGGCTTCAATCAGCATATCAGTTATCTTTGGTATTCTAGTTTCCTTAATGTCCTCAAGTCGCTCCTGCCAATCATTATACATAACTTCAAGTTTTTCATTTTTTAAATATGATTCAACTTTAGCAAGCTCAGGAGCTACGGGAGCTGTATCTATTTGGTTTTTTTGATATTCTAAATCTTCAAGCAATTGTTTAAACTTTTTCTTTTTATAACGTTTCATAACCTTTAAAATTATGAAAAGAACAATAATTGTTAGAGCAAAAGCTAAAACTGCAAATAAAAGTGTATTGTCCATTTTATCACCTAGCACTATTTTAGCACAATTTTGTCGACTTTTGTATGTTTTTGAGATATTTTATAAATTTTGCTTAATGAGAATTGATATAATAAAAAACTAAGATTTTATAAATATTAAGTTTTTACTAAATATTATATTTCATTTCAACATACATTTAACGGAGCTATATTTAAGAAAAATCAGATAAAAAGGTATTGACTTAAAAGGAAAAACATAATATAATTAAAGAGCGCGTACTTAAGCAGCGTTATCTTGAAAATTGTAATGTGTTTATTTCCTAAAGGGGTTACCATGTAACTTTAGCTGCAAAGCGAAGGTATTAATATAATACACCCTATAATTTGGCAAGATAACCTCTCACGCGATAGAGGGAGGAAAAATATGGCTAGATATACAGGACCTATGTATAAAAAATCTAGAAGACTTAGTTTTTCAGTTTTAGAAAACGGTAAGGAGCTCGCTAAAAAGCCTTACATTCCTGGAGAACACGGTCAAGACAGAAGAAAAAAATTATCTAACTATGGTGTACAACTTCAAGAAAAACAAAAAGTTAGATTTATGTATGGCCTTAACGAAAAGCAATTTAGAAAAACTTTCGAAAGAGCTGGCAAAATGAAAGGCGTACATGGTGAAAACTTACTTAAGTTATTAGAAAGCCGTTTAGATAATTTAGTTTATCGTATTGGTTTTGCAACTACAAGAAAAGGCGCAAGACAATTAGTTAACCATGGTCACATTACCGTTAATGGTAAACGTGTTGATATTCCATCTTACCAAGTTAAACCTGGTGATGTTATTGGACTTATGGAAAATGATAAAGAATTAGCTGTGGTTAAAGCTTCTTTAGAAGCCTTACAAAAAAGAGTTGATTTCATTACTTATGATGATAAGAAAATGGAAGCTATTTATGTTAGAATGCCAGAGCGTGCTGAATTAAATGCTGATATTGATGAAGCATTAATTATCGAATACTACAACAGATAGAAACAAGAGGAATCTTGTTTTTTTCTTTGAAATATGTGAATATATATAATCACAGAGGCGTTAACTTATGGAAGACTAAAGAAAAAAGAACTTCTTTAATTAAGCAATATAAGTATGCTAAAAGGCATAATGATTATTCTGAAATGGTAATAATTACCGTAGCTCTTTTCGATAGAACGACTGAGCAAGAGATTTTATTTGGACAATATTTAATAGCTAATGGAAAAATAGAAGAAACAAGAGCTACTTTTGGAAGTACAAATGGAGGGAAAATGATTATTTTAGATTATCTGAACTTTCTCAGATTGCCTTTGGGCAAAAAATTGGGCATTAGCTAGTAAACAAGTTTATGGACTTAAAACTAAATTTCCATATATTATATATATTTATAAAGATTTTCAAAAAGACTTACTAGGATTAATAATACCTTTAGCGAAATCCGATTCTGAAAAATACTTATTTTGACAGCTTGACGATTTTTCTTTAGATCGTTTAATAAAATTTATGATTAACAAAGTTTCAGCTTTTCCTCAGATTTTTGATTTTAAAGGGGCCGATTTAGAAGAACTTTTATGGAGTGCAAATACGAGTTTACTTGAGATTAATGATCGCGGTAATCAAATAAATTGTTTTACAGAACTACCAATGTTTTTTGATAAGTATTTTTTAGCTAATGGTGAGCTAGGAATTGAAGTGGCGACAGTACCATTTACAACGGATATTTATGCGATTAAACCAATGATTAAACGTCCTTTAAATAAACCAGTTTATCCACTAATAAAGCACAGAAATTAAAAAAATGCAGGTTATTCTGCATTTTTCTTATCTAACGCCTCCGCCTCCACCAGAGAAACCACCAGAACTCATTCCACCACCGGAAAAGCTTCCACCGCTATAAGCAGCACTATGGGCAGCGTCAGTCCATGAATGAGTAATAAGATTTAAAGCGATAATATGGTTGAAGTACATTTCATTATCACGATATAAATCAGGATAGAAATCTTTTAATTGTTTCGCAACTTTATCTGCAATACCAAACATTTCAGCGAAGATTAAGTATTCATCCCAAAGATGAATTTCGATTGCTTGTTTATCTTCTATTTTGGTCATTTCATTAAGAAATTTCTTTAAACCTTTTAGTCTTGTTACTTCTTCAGCAAGTTTTGAAGTGAATTTTAATATATTTCTTTTTTTATTTGGTTTATATTCTTCTTCTGTTTTAATAATATAGCCTTTTTCTATTAAAATATCCTTTGAAACGTTTTCGGCACTTTCTAACCATTTATCAAGCTTTTGATAGTTGGTAGTACACCACTTTTTGAAATCTTTAGGATTAACCCTATTATCTTTAGCGCTTTGTTTTATTAGTCCCGCTAATTCAGCTTCGATTTCATTTGGAAAGTCATTAAGATTATTAACATCAATAAGGAAGTTATCATTTTTATTGAAATCAAATCTACCACCATCGTATGGGATCATGTCAATTTTCTTTTCTTTTAACCACTTTAATAAATAAGCATTTAAAAGATTTTCTTTTAAAATGATACCGCTATATTTTCCTATATAATAAGCTTCTAAAATATCCTTATCAAATGGAATGTCACGGAAGTAATTGATATCTTTTGGGATAATATATTCTGTTTTATCAATGCGGTCTTGAGCTTGTTTTGAAATTAATGAAATTGTAATAATTAAAACAATGATTAAAAAGATGAAACCGAAAACTGAAAACACAAATAAGGTTGAAAATGAGTCGTTTTCATTTAATTTTGCACCTTCTAATGCTTCATTGGCGACATCTTTATATGTTCCACTTTTATTAATACTTAAAGTAAACATATCTTTTGGGAAACCTACTAAAGCAACCACATATTCATCGGATGACATTTTACTCTTACTCTTAAAAATAATTTGATTATCTTTAATGCTATTTTTACTATCAAAGCCATATGAACTATATTTGATATTCCCTAATTTACTAGGTGCATTAATAGTCAAGCTAAATTTATCTGGAGCTTGTTTCATGTTTTGAGGTAAAAAGGTAAAATATAATATTTGGCTATCATCATACTGCCACACTAAGTTATTTACAGTATAAGTAACAGTGTAAGTATGGGTTCCATATTCAATTCCCCAGCAAAGTTCTAAACCATCAGAAGTTTTATTAATACCATTTTTATTGGCTTTTTCAGCCTTACTATTATTAACATTCCAACTATTTACGTGAGTATATTTTTTGCCGTCTCTAGAAACTTCAAAATTAGTAATTGATCTATCTGCCATTTTGCCAAAGGCGTGATAACTTTCGGTCCCCTCATCAGCGTCAATTTTCCACACTTCAGTTACATGGCCATTACCATTTTGATCAATATCAACAGTTGTTTCTAAACTATCTAAATTATTTGCTTTAACCCCGCCTATAAAAGTAAAACAAACAAAGAACATAGCCATCATTAGTAATTTCTTTTTCATTTTTCCACTCTCCTATAACTTTATTGTAACATAATAGTAATCTAAAATGAAGAAAAATCTAGAAGGTTATCTAGATTTTTGAGTTGGTACGACATCGATATTAATATATTTTATTTTTATGGTTTTATTTTTCTTCAGTTCTATAGTTAATTTATTTTCTAAGTCACTAATTTCTCTTAAGGTTATATTAGGATCTAGTTCTAAAGTCAAATGTGTTTTATAATATGAGCCATATTTAATTAACTGGGTACGATGTTTATTAATAACTTCATAATTATTTAAAATATTTTCAATTGATTCTAAATGTGTTTTTTCAATATCTACTTCCCCAATTAAATTCATGACATTTTGTTTAATAATTGGAATTCCTGTTTTTATAACTAATAAAGAAATAATAATGCTGCCTAGAATATCAGCATATTCAAGAATGGGAAGGTAATTAGAAAACTGCATAACTATAACTACTAACACTACACCTACGCTTGAGTAAACATCAGTCATTGATTCTTTAGCCGCAGTTAAAAGGAGTCCACTATTTAACTTTTCACCATTTCTTAATAATGTATTAACACTATACAATTTCATTAGAGTAACACCAATTAAAAGTCCAATAACGGCAAGCGATGGAACAATTGGTTCTTTAAAAAAGCTAGTTACTAAGATGAATATCCCTAACAATATAATAATAGCACCGATTAATAAATTAGTAATATACTCGGCTCTACCAAAACCAAATGGATGGATTTTTGTTGGTCTTTTTCTTGAAATTTTAGAGCCAATTAAAGCAAATATATCAGTAATGAAATCTGAAAAGGTATGCATTCCATCAGCAAATAAAGAGGAAACGTGGAAGATAATCCCCCCACTTACTTTAATAATAGATATTAAAAGATTATTAACCATACTAATAATCAGGCACTTACGTTCGAGTTTCATTATAATCACCTAACCAATTATAACATGTTTTTTGAAGAGATAATAGCAGGTAATGTTTTTATTCTAATAATTTTACAGATAGGAAGTTTTGATATAATGGTTCTTATTGATAGAAAAACATCTGAAAAATTTCAGATGCTTTAATTACTTATGTGATCGATTTTTTCTGATAAGTCTTCATTAACAAAGTCTTTATCATCTTCCATTAATAATTCATGTATTTCCTCTTCTTTGGTGTCAAGGAATACTTCTTCAATACGGTCTACGCGGCATTTTTCTGCTTGAATAATTGCCTCAACTTTATTAACGGCATCTTTTAAATCATCGTTAACAACAACGTAGTTGTATTTTGTAACTTCATTGACTTCACGGTAAGCGGTGTGAAAACGCTCAATAATCTTTTCGTGACTATCAGTTTTCCTATTTTTTAGTCTTTTAACTAAAGTTTTTAATGAAGGTGGCATTATGAAAATGAAAATGGCTTCAGGAATTAACTTTTTAATATTAGCCGCTCCTTCAATTTCAATTTCGAGAAAAACATCGATTCCTTGATCTAATTTTTCACTGATTAAAGCTTTGGGAGTACCATAGTAATTACCAGCGTATTTAGCGTGTTCTAAGAAGTAACCTTCTTTTATTTTTTGTTCGAAAACTTCGTCAGTAACAAAATTATAAGTTACCCCTTTTATATCATTTGGTCTAATTGGTCTTGATGTTGTCGATACAGATAGCCATCTGTTTTGAGGATTTGTTTCTAATAATTCGCTCATTACGCTACCTTTACCACTGCCACTTGGACCGGAAATAACAATCAATTGTCCCTTTTCTTTTTGTCTAATCATTAACGTTCTCCTTTTTAGAATTTTCCAATAAAGTATTTTTTCTTACCACGTTTAATAACTAAAATTTCTCCTTCAATTGCGATATCTTTATCGACGAAGAATCCTTCGTCAGTGATTTTTTCTTCATTAATAGTAATACTGCCAGCACTTACAAATTCTCTAGCTTCTCTTTTACTTGAAGCAATTCCACCATCAACTAAGAAGTCAATTATATTGACATTTTCTTTTGCTTTAAAAGTTGGAACACCTTTGAACCCTTCAATTATTTCGTCTTTGCTTAAATCTTTTATTTGCCCACTAAATAAAGCTTCACTTATTCTAAGGGCTTTTTCATATTCTTCTTTTCCATGAACTAAGGTGACAACTTCTTTAGCTAAGGCTTTTTGAGCAATTCTTTGTTCTGGATTTTCATTTTGTTGTTTTTCAATTTCTGTGATTTCTTCTGGTGTTAAAAATGTAAAGATTTTTAAATAGCTAATTACCATTTCATCTTCAGCATTGATGAAGACTTGATACATTTCATAAGGTGATGTTAAATTTTTATCAAGCCAAATGGCATTGCCTTCACTTTTTCCAAGTTTTTTACCATCTTTAGTTGTAACTAATGGCATTGTAAATCCATAAGCTTCTTTGCCAGTTTTCTTTCTAATTAAATCAATACCAGCAGTAATATTTCCCCATTGGTCAGATCCTTCAACTTGCAATGTGCAATTTTTATTTTCGAAAAGCCATAGGAAATCTAATGCTTGCATTATCATATATGAAAATTCTGTATAAGTAATACCACTATCTAATCTTCTTCTAATAATATCTTTATCTAGCATGTAGTTAACATTAAAATATTTACCATAGTCTCTTAAAAAATCGATAAAATTGATTTCTTTTGACCAATCATAATTGTTAACCATCTCATAGCCAAATAAACTCGTAATTTGTTTTTTGATAGCTTCATAATTTTCTTGAACAGCTTGTTTTGAAATCATAGCTCTTTCAGTAGTTGGTCTAGGATCTCCTATCATTCCAGTAGCTCCACCAACTAGTAAAATTGGATGATGTCCACCTTGTTCTAATCTTTTAGCGGTTAAAAGTGATGAAAGATGTCCAATGTGAAGACTATTTGCAGAAGGGTCAGTTCCCCAATAGAAGGTTAGTCCTCCATTATTAATTTTTTCTTCTAGATCATCACCGGCTTCATCTTTTATAAGCCCGCGCCATTTTAATTCATCATATAGTTTCATTATTCTTCTCCTTTCTCACATGTACAATTATCACAGTGACAATTATTACAAGTACACTCGTGAATATTGTTAACGATTTTTACACTATTACTTGTGCCTATTCTTGTAGCCCCAGCCTCAATTAATTCATTCATTTTGTCATAGGTATCGATACCGCCAGAGGCTTTTATCTCTAAGACTTCGTTCTTATGCTTATTTATTAATTTAACATCATCTACTGAAGCACCTCTTTTACCAAAGCCAGTTGAAGTTTTAATGAAATTAACAAAGGTGTCATTACAAATCTCGGTCACTTTGATAATTTCATCTTCGGTTAATAATGATGTTTCAATAATTACTTTTAAAACTTTGCCGTCGATAGAATCTCTAATTTCTTCAATTTCAGCTTGAATATATTTATAGTCTTTGTCTTTTAGTGCGCCAACGTTTATAACCATATCTATTTCATCAGCGCCCACTTCAACAGCTTCGATAGCTTCGAAAGCTTTGGTTTTAGGGGTATTCATTCCTAGCGGAAAACCAATTACTGTACAAACGTGAACGTTAGACTCTTCTAACAATTCTTTAGCCAAACCGACATAACATGGATGAACACAAACTGTTTCAAAATCATATTCCATTGCCTCTTTACAAAGTTTAGCAATATCTTTACTAGTGGCATCCATTTTCAAATTAGTATGATCAATATATTTTCCTATTTCCATAATTTTTCCTCCTTAAAATAAAAAAAGCCCTATAATATAAGGACGGAATTATCCGCGGTACCACCTTATTTCATAGTGCCTATGCGCTTACAGTTTATAACGGTAACTTACCGATTTGACTCCAAATATGTAATTCATTATTTAACCTTGGTTAGTTTTCATTTCCCACTAACTTTCTAATTTACTAGTTAAACAACTACTTGGTATTTTTCCTCATCAATTAATAAGACTATATCATATGATTTTTATTTAGTCAACTTTTTCTTTTTTAAAAACCATTATTTTACTTAAAATATAATTCATGATTGTTACAACTACTTGAACTATTAATTTAGCGATTGTATCATTAATGTGCATTAAACTAAACATAATATACATAAGGGCCATGTCAGCAATCAATGATGTTACTCTGGCTAAAACAAAGTTAGTAGCCTCTTTGGTTTTTTCTTTGCCTATGGTCTTACTTTTAAATACATATTTCCTATTAGTAATATATGCGAAAGCTACAGCACATATCCAAGATAAGACATTAGCAATTTGAATATCTAAATCTGTTTTAGCAGAAAGAAATGTATTAGCAAATAAAAGATAAGTAAGGACGCTAACAACGGTTGTTAGAACGCCAAAGAAAAGATAACTAATTATTTCTTCGTATTTGTTATATAGATTTTTTATCATTTGTTTGCTCCTTATTATCAATTATTTCTCTAGTTATATAAATTGGTCTTTTTTTAGTTTCAACGTATGTTCTAGCTAAATACTCACCAATAATTCCGATACAAAGTAACTGTAATCCACCTAATAACAGTATTAAAGTAACAATTGTAGCATATCCAGGTATTTCAATAAAGAAAAATAGCTTTTGAACAACTACTATAATTAAGTATACTAATGATAATAGAGAAACTATAATACCTGTTATAGTAGCTAGACGAAGAGGAACAGTAGTAAACGATACGATACCTTCAATGGCATATTTAAATAATTTCCAAAATGACCATTTTGTTGTTCCGGCATTTCTATCTTCAACATCGTATGGCATATAGTAATTGTTAAAACCAACCCATGAAAAAATACCTTTAGAAAAACGGTAATATTCTTGCATTTCTAATATAGCATCAACCATGCCTCTTCTTAGAGTTCTGAAGTCACTAGCCCCTCTAACAAATTCAATTTCTGACATTTTATTTATTAATCTATAGAATGTATCTTTACAGAAGGTTAAAAATCCACCTTCTTTTCTTTGATCCTGGTAGGCAACAACTGAATCATATTCAGGATGATTATCTAAAATTTCAACCATTTTTTTTACATATTCAGGTCTTTGTTGCAGGTCAGCATCAATAATACAAACATAATCGCCTTTAGAATTTTTTAAACCGGCATAGATTCCTGACTCTTTACCAAAATTTCGAGAAAAATTGATTATTTTAATATTTTGAGTGTTTTCTTTAGCTATTTGTTTAAGCTTATCCATGGTATTATCTTTACTACCATCATTGATAAATATTATTTCATAATCATAGATACTATCTTTAAAAGTCTTTTCAATAGTATCTGTAAATAGTTTTATGTTCCCTTCTTCATTATAACAAGGAACGACTAATGATAACTTCATAATATACCTCTTTTCACTAATCATTAATGATTATACCATAAATAATGGTGTGTGTGCACTTTTCCAAAGAAAAAAGGATTATAATCCTTTAACATGTACATGATGTGACGTAATCGTATTTGTATTGTTTATGCGCAGCATCATAAGTTATTTTTACAGAACCGTTCATGGTTTGGTTATCTCGTGGGTCTTTTATTGTTTTTGTACTAGTAAGGTAACCATCGGTTTGTAAATCGCTAATTGATTTACAAACACATTTATTATTTTCCGTCGGAAGACTTTTTAAATTATCCGTTCCCCATCTTTCAGCTGCATTTTTTAAAGTATCGACCTGTTCTTTATAAGCCTTTTCCTTTGATGTTTTCAAGGCGTCTTGAACGATTGGAAAAGTAATGCCAGCGATAACAGCAAGTAACGCAATAACAGTTAATAATTCTATTAGTGTAAAACCGTTTTGTTTCATTCTTATCCCACCTTATTATAAATAAATTATAGCGTTCATTTGCCTTGATTGTCAAGAATAAAAGGTATTATTCTTCAAAGACTTCCATTTTTCGCAGAAAGTGTAAAGGCTAAAAAACTGATCTAGTTGTCAGTTTCTTCTTTTATCTCTTCTAAAATATTTTCAATTCTTTGACCATATTCAATAGATTCATCATAAATGAAATTTAATTCGGGGATTTGTCTAATATCAATACGGTCTCTTAATTCATGTCTGATATAGCCTGCGGCACTTTTTAAGGCTTTAGCGGTATCAGCTTTTTTATCATCATTTAATACAGTATAATAAATTTTAGCGAAACTTAAATCATTTGTAACTTTGGCATCGGTAATGGTTACAAACTTTATATTTTTGTTTTTTACTTCTGTTTCTAAAATATAGCTTATTTGCTCGATTAAGGCATCGGCAATTCTTTCACTTTTAATACTCATAATATCACTCCTTTAGGATATTTTTATTATAGCAAATTATAAGTTATAGGTCAAAAAAAAGCGATAATTATCGCTTTTTTTCAACCATTTCGTAAGCTTCAATAACATCGCCTACTTTAATATCATTAAAGTTTTCAATGGTAATACCACATTCTAAACCTTTTTTAACTTCTTTAACGCTATCTTTTTCTCTTTGAAGTGAGCCAATTTCGCCATCGTAGATAACAACGCCATCTCTAATAACTCTAGCCTTACTATTTCTAGTAATAGTCCCATCAATAACTAAAGAGCCTGCAATATTGCCAATTTTAGAAAATTTGAATATTTGTCTGATTTCAGCATTTCCTAAAATCTTTTCTTCATATTCTGGATCTAGCAAGCCTTTCATTGCTGCTTCCATTTCTTCAACTACTTTATAAATGATGTCATAAAGTCTGATTTCAACTCCTACTTCGTTAGCTTTATCTTTAATTGCGTTATTTGGTCTAACATTGAAACCAATAATGATGGCATTTGATGCTTCTGCTAAAACGATATCACTTTCGGTAATACCACCAACGCTGCTTCTAATAACGTTAACTTTAACACCTTCTACATCAAGTTTTTCTAAAGAGTTTTTAACAGCTTCTGAACTGCCATTAACATCAGCTTTAATAATAACATTAATTTCTTTTAGACCTTCGCCAATTTTAGAGAATAAATCTTCTAAAGAAACAGCAGTCTTTTTATTTATTTCTTTTAATCTTGCTTTAGTTTTTCTTTCCTCAGCAATATTTCTTGCTTGTTTTTCAGATTCAAAAGCCATAAATTTATCACCAGCGCATGGAACTTCATTTAGTCCTGTGATTTCTACTGGCTGTGCAGGATAAGCAGCGGTAATTTCTTCACCTTTGTCATTCTTTAAAGTTCTGATTTTACCATAAGCTGTTCCCACTACTACTGGGTCACCTAATCTTAAAGTACCATTTTGAATTAAAACAGTAACAACTGGGCCAACATGTTTATTCAATCTTGATTCAACAACTGTACCCATAGCATATCTATTTGGATTAGCTTTCAATTCTTGCATTTCTGATACTAAAAGTATATTTTCTAATAATTCATTAATACCTTCCCCGTTGGCAGCAGAAATTTTAGTGAAGATAGTGTCTCCACCCCATTCTTCTGGCATTAATCCGTATTCACCTAACTCTTGCATAACTTTATCTGGATTTGCTCCTGGCTTATCCATTTTATTAATAGCTACTAAGATTGGAACTTCCGCAGCTTTTGCATGGTCAATCGCCTCTTTAGTTTGGGGCATAACGCCGTCATCAGCAGCAACAATAATAATAACAACATCAGTAATACTAGCACCTCTGGCACGCATTTCAGTAAAAGCGGCATGACCTGGAGTATCGATGAAAGTAATTAATTTACCATCACATGTTACTTGATAAGCAGAAATAGCTTGAGTAATTCCACCAGCTTCGGTTGAAACAACATCAGTTCTTCTGATTGCATCAAGTAAAGTAGTTTTACCATGGTCAACGTGCCCCATGATCGTAACTACTGGCGGTCTATTTTCTAAATCTTTTTCATCATCGTGAACTTCAAAATTTTCAAAATTAGTAATATCAGCTACGTCCTCTTTCTTTAGAGTTTTTCCGTAGTCTTCAATTAATATTTCAGCATTTTCAAAAGTAATAGGACTATTGATATTTACCATTAGGCCTAAAGCAAATAGCTTTTTAATGATTTCTGAACTTGGAACGCCAATGGCATCAGCTAAGCTGCCAATGGTCATATTTTCTTTATATAAAATAATATTTTCATTTTGAGCTGGTGCGTTACTTAGTAATTTTTCTTTATTTTTATACATAGCTTTCTTTTGTTTAGCTAAATCGTCTTTATTTGCTGATAACTTTTCTTCTTTTGGTTTTGTTTCTTTTGGCTTAGCTTTTTTAGCTGGCGCTTTTGGCGCAACAACTTTCTCCTCGTAAGCTTCTTCGATTTCTTCATCAGTTTCTAAGTTATTATCTAATAAAACAATAGCGTCTTCATCTAATAAATCGTCAGCATTATTAACATTAATATTTAACTCTTTACATTTATCTAAAATTGATTCAACTGTTCTATTAACATCTTCAGCATATTCTAATACACTCATCATAATAAGCACCTCTTTTCTATTAATTTACAAGTTTTTTTAATTCTTCAAATACTTCATCAGGAACTGTTGTTTCTAATACTTTATTTAAAACTTTGGTTTTTTGAGCTTTATCAAAAACGGCTAAATCCTTTTTTAAATAAGCTCCGTGTCCGTTTACTTTTCCAGTTTCATCAACAACGATACCATTATCAGTACGAACGACTCTAATTAATTCAGCTTTAGGTAGTTTTTCTCTAGTAACTACACACATGCGCATTGGTATTTTTCTTTGTTTCATCTTAATCGACAATGCTTATGCCAAGCTCTTTAGCTTGCTCATAAGTTTTAACATCAATTTTATAGTGAGTTAATCTAGCGGCTAAACGAACGTTTAGTCCTTTTTTACCAATCGCAAGTGATAGATTTTCATTATCAACAACAACCAAAGCTTCTTTTTTCTTATCGTCGGTTACGAAAACATGAAGATTACGTGCTGGACTTAAAGCATTTTCAATGAATCTAGCATCATCAGCGACGTAAGGAACAACGTCAATTTTCTCACCATTTAATTCATCGATAATACGGCTTATACGGCTTCCTCTTTCACCAATACAAGCGCCTACTGGATCAACATTTGGATTTTCTGAATAAACGGCAATTTTAGTACGATTA
Organism: uncultured bacterium; assembly: GCA_959020415.1. Lineage (GTDB taxonomy): Bacteria > Bacillota_I > Bacilli_A > RF39 > UBA660 > Coprosoma. The sequence continues at coordinate 20,982 of CAUERX010000007.1, forward strand.
CCAGCGTCTCTAGCAACACTATATACTAAAATAATACCTTCATTAATTTCAGGAATTTCTAATTCAAATAGTCTTTTTACAAAACCATAATGACTTCTTGAAAGTAAAATCAGTGGCCCTTTTGAATTGTTTTCAACTTTACTAATATATACTTTAATACTAGAACCCATTTTAATAGTTTCGCCAGGAATGATTTCGGTTTTTGGAAGAATGCCTTGAGTACGTCCTAAATCAATATAATAATTACGAACGTCTTCCATGGCGACATTTCCAACAACCATTTCATCTTGTTTATCAGCAAATTCATTGTTGATAATTTCTCTTTCAGCTTCTCTTATTTTTTGAACAACTACTTGTTTAGCAGTAGCAGCAGCTACTCTACCAAAGTCTTTAGGTGTTACTTCCTTTTCAATAGTTTCACCGGTTTTAATATCAGGAACTATTTTACGAGCTTCTTCTAAAGTAATGTGAATACGGTCATCAAAGTAATAATCTTTTTCGACTTCTTCTTCATTACCTTCTTCATCAGTAATGATTTCAGTTTCGTATTTGCCTTCTTCTTTTTCCCATTCTTCATTTAAAACAACTGTCTTGAATGAATAGATTTTGATATCGCCAGTTTCTCTATTGATATTAACTCTAACATTAGATAGCGAATGATAATTCTTTTTATAAGCTGAGGTTAAAGCAAGTTCCATCGCATCATAAATTGTATCTTCATCAATACCTTTTTCTTTTGATAGCGCTTCTACAGCCTTTTTAAAATTTTTACCATCCATTTTATTCACTTCCTTTCTCTTTTGAACATACATCTAAAACATAACTTTCACTTATTAAATCAGCTTCATCTAAAAGTGGGTTAACAATATCATTAACAGTTACGCAATCGTTAATATTTATATAACCTTCTTTATCGATAACTAAAGTAAGGGTATTTATATTATTCTCATCTTTACCATAAGTAACTTCGTCTAATATATATCCTTTTTCAGTTATAGAGCTTTCTAATAAGTCTCTCACCTTTTCTTCAATCATGTTTCCTCCTACTACGTTAAAGAGTGGGATTGCCCACTCTTTTGTTACACGTGTTGTCAAATACATTATATCACAACTTATACGCTTTTTAAAAGCTTTTTACGGAAATTAATTACTTTTATCAGTAAAACTATATTATTTTATGTTGGTATTATGAAATATAGAACTAGTGAAATAAGTTTTATTTGCAAAGCAGTTTGATAAAGCTTTCATTTTTAATATTGCATTTGTTTAAACTTTTTGGCAAAATATGTTATACTAATGATAATAGAATGGAAAGGTTCATATGGTTAAAGAATATTATGGGTTTGTTAAAAAATATTTAAAAGTGGCACAAATTAAAACTTCGACTTTATGTTTGATGTTTTTTACGGCTTTTTTTAACAAGGGATTACAATTACTAATTCCCCTTTTCGCGGCTTGGATTATTGATTATGCCACTAATGGCGATATTCATATGACCTTTACTAGTTTGATTTTTTTAATATTAACCTATGCGGGTGAACGTGCAACTTTTTTTTGGAATTTACAAATTTATGGTCGAAATATGCACCACATGGTTACAACGTTAGAAAGTAAAATTGTAAACAAAGTAATCTCGGTCGATGAAAACTTTACAAAAAAAGTTTCGAAAGGCAATTTGTTTTCCACAATAAATAATGATTTGTATGATATTGGGGACTCTTTAGATTCGGTTGTTAATATGATAACGACGTTAATTCAAATTATTATTTTATTTTTTATCATTACCTTTTATAATGTTCCAATTGCATTACTATTCTTGGTCTATGCATTGGCTTTTACAGCATTTAGAAACTGGGCGGATCGAAAAAGTGCCTATTATTTAACATACGAAAAAAAACAAGGAGACAAATACACTTCTTTATTTTCTCAAATAATTTCTGGGATGCAAGAAATTAAAACTTTTAATATGTTTGATGACTTAATGCTTAAATTAAAGAAAACGCAAAAAAGATATTCTTATTATTTTGAAAAGAAAAGACATTATATGACTATTAGAGGTAATGACTCTAAGTTGATTACTTATGGTTTTAGGCTTGCTATTTACATATATACTTTATATTTAATGGCAAATGGGGCTGGAATTGAATTACTAGTAGCCGTTATTGGTTACCATCAGTCTTTAGAAAGCTCTATAGATTATTTGATAAATTCTTCATCTTATTTTAGAGAATCAATGGTTTCGGTTGATCGTGTTAATAATATTTTAGATTATAGGGAACCGCAAAAAATTGATTATGGTGATTATAAAAATGATTTAATTAAAGGTGAAGTGGAATTTAAAAATGTTTCCTTTACGCACCGAGATAGAAAAATTTTAGATAATGTTAGTTTTAAAATTAAACCGCGATCTTTAACGATGATCGTTGGTCAAAGTGGAATGGGCAAAAGTTCAATATTAAATTTAATCTTACGTCTTTACAAAATTGACGAAGGTGAAATATTAATCGACAGCATTAATATCTATGATTATACTAAAAAAGTGCATTCAACTAATGTTAGTGTGGTAACACAAAAACCTTTTGTTTTTAACATGAGTATTCGGAAAAATTTGGATTTTGTCGACACAAATATTTTAAATCAAATTGAAGCTTGTCGCCGTGTTGGAATTCATGATTTTATTTCTAGTCTGCCACAAGGCTATAATACTATTTTGAGGGAAAACGGTTCTAATATTTCAGGTGGTCAAAAACAGCTTATTGCTTTAGCTAGAACTTTACTTTCGAGATCAGAAATTTTACTATTTGATGAAATCACTTCTTCTTTGGATCCCGAAACAGGAAAACACATTATGAAATTAACTAAAGATTTAAAAAGAGATCATACTATTATAATGGTTACGCATAAGTCAGAGATGATGAAACACGCTGACAGAATTATTGTTTTGCATAATGGCAAAATTGTTGGTGATGGTAAACATAACGACTTGATCATGAACAATGAATATTATCGTTATTTACAAGCAAGAAAGTCTGTTAGTAAGTTTGGGGTGTTTGACAATGAAATATAGATATATAGATGTTATAAAACAATTTTTTGATTTTAAAGCTTATGATAAAAAGTATACATCTTTGCTTTTAGTATCCGCCATTTTAAGAGACCTTATTGCTTTATTAATTCCACTGTGGGCAGCAAAAATTATTGATTGCGCTACTAAGGCAGACTATTCATCAGCTTTAATATTTGTCTTAATTTTAGGAGCTACTTTTTTAGTATATACTCTAGTTCATCATATTAACTATTCAATGTATACTAAAAGTACTAATTATACTTATACAGCTTTACAGGACTTGGTAATGAAAAAGGTTATAACGTTTGATGAAGCTTATTCTAAAAAAATATCAAAAGCTTATTTGGTAAATACTGTTTCTTCAGATGTGGCAAGATCTGCTGATTTGCCAGATATTCTATTTGACGCGGTTAGTCATTTTATTTCATTAATTGTAACGGTTATTATTTTATGCTTTGCCAATATATGGGTAGGTCTACTAGCTTTAATTGCAAACATTCTATACTTCTTCTCTTTAAACTACAATAGTTTAAAGCGTGAATATTGGATGCTTCGCCAGCAAAAATGTCAGGACCGTGTTGTAGGTTTAACTGGGGAGATTATCGATGGGACTAAAGAAGTTAAGTCCTTCGATATGAATAATCGATTAAATAAACATTTAAATGTTATTAAAAAAGATTTTAAAAAGGCTTATTTTACTAAAAGACGTTATTGGAATCGCATGTTAGCTATTTTGCCAATATTCTTATTTGTAGCAAAGGCTATAACTTATGTTATTTTAATTCTTTTAATTGCGATGGGTAAAGCTGAAGTTGCTTTATTGGTTTTAGTTATTGGCTATTATGAACGAATTGAAGAGGAAAACAAAAATTTATTCACTAAACTTAGTCAAATTGGGGCGAGAACAACAAAGGTTTATCGTCTTCATCAATTATTTAATTACAATCCCGGAACGATTTTAGAATATGGGGAAAATCCTGAAGACAATATTTTAGGGGTTGTCGATTTTGAAAATGTTAATTTCAGTTATGAAAAAGAAACGCTTATTAAAAACATTAATCTACATATAGAAAACAATTCACTAACAGCCATTGTTGGCAAAAGTGGCAGTGGTAAAAGCACTTTATTTAGGTTGTTATTAAGGTTGTATAAACCTGATAGTGGTCAAATTACTATTGATGGCATTGATATATATGATTTTACTAAAGATATTTATAGTTCAAATGTATCAGTGGCTACCCAGAAACCCTTTATTTTCAATATGAGTATTAAAGAAAATTTAAGTATGGTTAATAAATCATATTCTAAACAAGTTGAGGCTTGTAAGCGCGTGGGTATTCATGATTTTATTATGACTCTTCCTAAAGGCTATAATACTATTTTAAAAGAGGATGCGACTGATATTTCTGGTGGGCAAAAACAGCTTATCGCTTTAGCTAGAACACTACTATCGGAATCAGAAATTTTATTATTTGATGAAATAACGTCTTCTCTTGATCCAAGCACGGCTAAACAAATAGTTAGGGTTTTAAAGGATTTAAAGAAAGATCATACAGTTATTATGATTACGCATAAACCAACACTAATGAAAATTGCTGATAAAATTGTTGTTATGGATAGTGGACGAATTGTTGGAGAAGGTAAACATAAAACTTTACTTGAAGAAAATAAATATTATAAAAGATTACAAAAATAAAAAAGCTTAGATTTTAAGCTTTTTTTTATTGTCTATTATTTATTATCATTGGTTGATAACTTTCTAAAACCTGATTCCATGCATAATCCAAAGTGAATGCTCTACCAGATATATTAACTTCTTCTCAACTACTATTTAATCCACAATCTAAGCACTGTTATATAGCTTTACCCTCTTTATTATAAACTATCATATGATGGTCACACTCTCTTATTTGGCTAGGAAAAGACTTTCTTCTAACAATTTTAATGTAAGTAGTTTTTGTTTTTCGCTTCTAATACTTTTAAATATTCAGCTACTGCTGGTTTTTCTTCCATAGCTTTCTTTTTTTGATGAATATTAGCTAATCTCTCTTTGCTTTTTTCTAAGCTACTTTTTAGTGAAATAATTTCTAATGAATTCATTTAGATTTAATTTTTTTATTATTTTGCTAAATTGTTCAGTTGTTAAAAAAACTTATTATCCATGATTCCGTGGTCATGGATAATTACGCATTTTACATCTTTTGCTAAACTGGTGGCGGCTTCTTCATATAATTTTCTTTGGCAAGTTGACATCTTAGAATTAAACTTTAAAAACGCGCATTTTCTAAAGCACACTTCCCAAAAACTATGATACCTTCTTTGATAAATTCAGTAGCACTTTCGGCTAATACAAATACATGATATCCTTGTTCAATTAATTTTTTTCAATTCTAGATAAGGCTGAAGTTTTTCCAGCACTTGGTCCCCTAGTTAAAACAATCTTGCCACAAATTTGTCCCATTCGCTCCTATTTCATACGTCTTTTTGTCACTTGTCAATAATGAGCTATAAATTTTAATAAAATTTATTTTTCTAAAAGGTAATTGTTTCATTAAAATAGTCTTCTAATGTTTCATTTTCCTCTAAAACTATTTTATCAGCTTGATAATTTTCAAATTGTTCAAGTCGTTCGTCATATGTGTAAATTACTCGTCTGATATATTTTTTATTATTGCCATACTTTATAAATCTTTGTTCATACTCTGGGAAAGCTTTTTTAGAAGGATAACACAAAACATATGGAATGTTATTTTTTCATATACTTCTAAAACTTCTAGTTTAATCCAGACTAATACTATATCGTATTTTTATATAGCTTCTTCAATTGCATTTATATAATTTAAAGGCCAATTTGGATTTTAATTGCGAGTAGTTCCTTTTCGTTATTCTACTGGTATATCCATAATTTTAGAATTATCTCACCTATAATTACTTGATTCTAAGTCAATAACATTTTTATATTTTTGGTCTAAAGTTTTTTTCCAATACCAGCAAATCCGGCGATTACTATTCCCTGTTTCATAAAAATACTTCTATACTTAAAAATTTGTTATTCCATAATATTATACCACGTATTGCTTACTAAACTTAATTAAGTTAATAAATGAATAGGGTTATTTTTTTATAAATTATGATATAATAGTTAAAGGAGATGATAACTAAATGGTAATTTTTAACAAACAAACACGGCTTAAAAATTTTATTAAAGGTATAAGTGTAGTTTTAATTTACTTTATTGTTAGTTTTTTTAGAACTGTACCTTTGTCCTTACTTAATATAGATTATAATACTTTATCAACGTTTGCTAAAGAATTTTATAATATTGCTACAGAAGTGGCCTTGCTGGGAATTATATTTATAATATTTAGCGAGCAATATAAAAGAGCCTGGGATGATTTAAAGCAAAACCATCGGAAATATTTTAGTGATAATTTAAAATTTTATTTACTCGGGGTGATTTTGATGATGGGAGCTAATGCATTAATTGCTGTTTTAGGTGGATCAATGTCAGAAAACGAATCATCAATTAGAGATCAATTTGCGATAGCACCTATTTATACTTATATTTCGGCAGTCTTTTTAGCGCCAATCCTCGAAGAAAGTGTATTTAGATTAAGCTTTAGAAATATGTTTGAAAACAATTTCTTGTTTATTATAATTTCAGGACTAGTATTTGGTGGGCTACATTTAATTAGTGGCGTTAATATGGAATTATTCTTCTTATATGTAATCGCCTACTGTAGCTTCGGAATTATTTTTGCATATATGCTTACAAAAACGAATAATATTTTTGTATCAATGGGTTTCCATCTGATGCATAACGGCATTTTAATGTCGCTGCAAATGTTTTTATTATTATTTGGTTAAAGTTAGTGATTAATATGTGGCTTATATTATGTATAGCTTCAACAATAAATAGCTAGACTAGTATCAATATTTACTAAAAAATGTACAAATAAAAAAGAAAACATAAAAAGTATTAATATTTTGTCAATACTTATATATCATGTTTTCTTTTTGTGTGCAATTTTAATAAGCGAACCTAAAAGATTTTTAGAATTTAATTTTGCTGACTTAATTAAAATTTTACCATTGGCAATTACTCAAACTGTTGGAACGGTATAATATTACATGTCAATTAAAAACTCTTTGGTTTCAACGACAGCATCAATTACAAAAGCAAAGGTTGTCGTTCCTTTAATTTTAGGGTTAATTATTTTAAATGAAAATTTAAGTATTATACAAATTTTACTTTCTGTGAGATTAATTGTTTTGACGATTTAGTTAGTAACAGTAATAAAGTTGAAACTTTTAGTAGTAAAAAAGGTATTTTATATGCTTATGGTTTTGTTTTATTTAGTAGCATTAGTAATTTTTTAAACAAAATATATCCTTTAGTTATTGCTTTTTATTTTGCAATTACAATAATATTTAGTGTTTTAGTTTATACCATTTTTACTGTACAACTTCGTTTGCTTGACTTAAAAAAGATTAATGCTAAAAGATTTTTCTTTATATTTGTTTTTCTTGATTTTCTAGCTTCGCTATTAATTAGGTTTAGTTTGATTAATGGACCGGTTTCTATTGTTTACGTTATTGAATATAGTGTGATAATTGTGACAATTTTGACCTTTAAGCTTATTTTAAAAGAAAAAATACCATGGAGAAAAGCTTTATTAATTACTGGTATTATTATTTGTGTTATTGGATTAGCTATAAGTTCATATTTATAATTAAAAGACCTTTTGTCTTTTTTTCTTTTGTGGTAAAATTATATTAGGTGGTTCTAATGAGCAAAAAAAAGAAAAAAAAGAGGTTTATCCTTTTAAAAATATTTATCGGTTTTATCTTTGCTTTAGGGCTTATTTATTTATATGGTTCATATGTTGAACCTAAGAATATTAGAGTTCACGAATATAAAATTTCTAATAAAAAAATTAGCAAGAATTTTGATGGATTTACGATTGTTCATTTGAGTGATATCCATTATGGGCGAGTTTTTGAACAAGCCGACTTAAAAAAATTAGTTAAAAAAATTAATAATATTGAACCTGATATTGTTGTAATTACTGGTGATTTAATCGATCGTGATACAAAAATGACAACAAGCCGCGCAAATAATATAAGTGAAGAGTTAAATCAAATTAAAGCTAATAGTGGAAAATATGCAATTAAAGGTAATCATGATACAAAGTTTGATGAGTGGGACAATATTATTAGTAATGGAGGTTTTACTAATTTAAATAACAATTATGATACTATTTACAACAAAGGATATGAACCTTTATTAATTGCTGGTGTAAGTTCTTTTAAAGACAAAGAATTTATTATTAATAAAAATCAGAAAACGGAAAACTATCTTAATTCTTTTGAAAAAGATGGGCCTATCTATAATATTTTACTGATGCATGAGCCTGATTATATCGACGAGCTTGAGAATAATAAATATGATTTAATTCTAGCTGGACATTCACATGCCGGACAAGTTAGACTACCTTTTGTTGGAGCTTTATTTAGACCTGATGGCGCTACCAAATACTTTGAAGGCCATTATAGGGTTGGAGACAGCGATTTATATATTTCTAACGGCATTGGAGTAGCCAATGTTAATTTTAGATTATTTAATAGTCCTTCATTTAATGTTTATAGATTAGTAAAAGAATAAAAACTCTATTAAGAGTTTTTTAATTTATCATATATGGATTATTACTAGTACCGGCTCCAGAAAAACTTGTTGTGGCTTTTAAATGGGTAACTGGATATACCGCTTTTTTGGAGGAAGAAGGGTTGCATGAATTACCACCATCAGCACACAAACCACCGCCTCCACTATAATTTGAACCCCAAACCATCCAATTTGATTTACTTGAGGCTTCCTCGAGATTAAGTAACCACATTTCCAAACCTTTATTCAAATAATTGGATGCGGCACACGGGACTCCACCAGCCCAGCCATAGTATAAAGCCGTACAAGTACTACTAGAACTAGCCTGCAGATAATCAGAGACGTTAAGTAAGCCTAAGTTCCCATTCCAATAAGCTCTTTGTTCGTTTGATTGTAATAAATAAAACGGTACTGGCGATGATGCACTGGATCCTCCAACTGCTCCTACGTTAAAATTATAGTTTTGGATTTGCTTTTTAGTAATAGCAGTAAACGTATTATAATAAGTTGTATTCAGATAAGTATTTAAACTAGAATCTTTAGTTACTGTACCGATAATACCAGCATTATTAATATTTCCGACAACAGATGCCCAGGCGTTACACCCTGATGTAGCAGTTTGGCAATATGTTCCTCCTGTACCACCACTTGAACTATCGCGATTACCAACAACATCATAGGCTATATTTCCTAAACTTTCATTACGAACAATTTTCAAAACATTATCTTTTTCAATAGCTACTATACGCCATAATTCATTATTAAATTTAACGTAATTATTAGGATTTTTCCCCCGATATACATATCTTCCACTTGTTCCATGGTCTATATATAGCCCATCGCCTGAAGTTACTACTTTCTTTTTTAAAATGTCTGGCGTTGTTCCTTTTATTATACCAATTGCTTGTATATTTAAGTTTTCATTTAATGCACCATAGCCAGCGGTAAGTCCAAATAATAAACATACCATTATAATTAAAATAGTTCTTTTCATTTTTTTACTTTTTTTTTTTCTCATACCCTTCACCAATTATAGTATACCCCCCCCCCCCCCCCTATTGTCAATTATTTTAACACAAAAAACGTGAAATTTAATTTCGCGTTTTATATTTCTTTTGAATAATAGTTTATTATTATTTTTTCAAGTTCACTATATTTATCTTTTGGTGGATATTCTTCATATGCGGTTTTAATAAATTGATCAAAACCCCAATGAAAATATATTTTCATATTTTTTTCTTCACATGATTCAACACCTATTGTAACTTTATTATATCCTTTTTCTTTTAAATCCTTTATTATAAATTTAAATAGCTCAGAAAAATATCCATTCCCTTGATACTCTTTATTTGTCCTAAAAGCAGTTAAATATGCAGTGGTATCATCAATTAACCCATTACTATCTTGAATTTCTTTTTGGTCCAGTATAGCGGTTCCCTCTGTTATTATTTTATTATCTAAAATTCCATAATAACAAATTCTTGTTCCCTATTTAACCCCTGATATAAAAATTTCTTTCCATGTAGTCCAAGCGTTATCGCTTGGATGCCTTTTTATTTCATAATCCCATTTATCATTCATCTCGGATAAAGTGGCTATTTTACATATGTAATCATTCATTATATTTACCTCTTTTTAAGTTTTGTTACACACTCAACGTGATATGTATTAGGAAACATATCTACCGGGGTAACTTCTTCAATAATATATTTATCTTTTAAAATATTTAAATCTCTGACCAAAGTAACTGGATCGCAGGAAATATAAACTATAGTTTCAGGGTTAATATTTAAAATATCACTAATACCTTCTTTTGATAGTCCACTTCTTGGGGGATCAACAACAATAATCTCAGCATCCCATTTTTTTAATTTACTAATTTCTTTAGTAACATCACCACAAATAAATTTAACATTTTTTATATTATTTAGTTTTTTGTTTTCTTCGGCACATTTAATAGCCTCTTCATTTATTTCGACGCCTAAAACTTCTTTAAAACATTTACTCAAAAGCAATGTTATGGTTCCAGTACCACAATATAAATCTAAAACTTTTTTATTTTGATCTTTTCCACAGTATTTAATGGCTAACTCATATAACTTCTCTATAGTTTTTTTATTAACCTGAAAAAATGAATTTTTAGATATTTGAAATTTTAAATCATTTATTTTGGTTATAAGATATGGTTTACCATATACTAATTTTTCATTTATATAAATACTTGAAACTAGTTTGATTAAGTCCTTAAAATCAAAATTTCCATCAGCTATTAACATAACTTCGTCAAAGTCTTTAATGGTAATTTCTTTAACATTATTTAAATTTAAGGTGTTTAAAATTTTGATTATTTCATTAGTCTTTCCACTAGCCAGTTCACATTTATTTATTGTAATTATATTATTACTGTGATTTTGATGATAGCCAACGTAAGTATCAACTTTTAAAGTTATTTTATTGCGATAATTGTTAATACTAGAACTAGGAATTATGGAATTTATTGGTGGCTCAATATGGGCGAAGCGTTTTAAAATATCTTTTACTTTTTCTTCCTTATAGTTTAATTGTTTTTCATATTTTAAATGTTTTAAAGCACAACCACAATTTAAATAAGGACATTGAGGTTTTATTCTATCGGGACTTTCTTTTATAATTTTAGTTATTTTTGCCTCATCTTGTTTTTTTTTGCTTTTAATTACTTTAATATAAGCTTCTTCTTTAGGCAATAAATTACTTACAAAAGTTATTTTTCCATTTAAGTAAACTATTCCTCTACCAAAATGATCAAGCTTTTGACAAATAACTTTTTCTTCCATAATATCCACTCCTATAGAAATTATAACATAATTTGGATATGTTTGGTTCATAATAACACTAGGAAAGATGTGATTATATGGTGGAAATTGAAAAAAATGCGGAAAACGTATTAAACAAAATTAAAGAACTATATGGTAATAGTGGTGATTTGAATACTAGACTTATTAAAGTTGGCAAAACCAACGTTGGAGTTATGTTTATGGAAAGCTCAAGTTCAACACAAACTATTAGTGACTTTATTATTAAAGGTGTGGATTATGTTTCTCGCGATTCTTCAAAAATATTCGATAATATTTACAATAATTTAAAAAATAATATTTTTAACAGCCAGGTTATAACAACTAAGGATTTTACAGAATTTTCATACTTTTTGTCAGCCGGGTTTACAATTATTGTTGTTGATGGCAAAGATGAAGCTATTGTCATGGAAACAAGAGCTGATCTTGATAGAGGGGTCTCTGAGTCTACTAGTGAGCCAATTTTACGTGGTCCAAAAGACAGTTTCACAGAAAGTCATTCTAAAAATTTAGGCTTATTGCGTAAACGTATTAAAGATAATAATTTGTGGTTTAAAGAAGTAAAAGTTGGCAGACGCACTAAAAGTAGAGTTAGCATCGCTTATTTAAGTGATGTTGTTGACCAAGAGCATATTAAAAAAATCGAAGACAAATTACAAGCAATTAATGTTGACGGGATTTTAGATAGTGGAAATATACGAGAATATTTAACTAAACAAAAATCTTCTTTTCCACAAATATTAAGTACTGAAAGACCAGATTTGGCTTGTCAATCATTACTCGATGGTAAAATTGTTATTCTAGTTGAGAACACGCCTTTCGTTTTGATATTACCTAATGTTTTTACTGACTTTATGCACACTTCAGAGGACCAATTTCAAAAACCATTTAATATGAGTTTCACGCGATTATTAAAAGTTTTGTCTCTAATCATTACTTTATTTACACCAGCGGTTTACATTGCAGTTACGACATTTGATCAAACTATCGTTCCGGACAAACTGCTGATATCTTTGGCCGTTCAACGGGAAGGTGTGCCTTTCCCAACGGCATTTGAAGTAATTTTATTAATGACAATTTTTGAAATTTTAAGAGAAAGCGATATTAGACTTCCGGCCAATATGGGAGCCTCAATGAGTATAGTTGGAGCCTTGGTTTTAGGACAAGCAGCGGTTGACGCTGGAATTGTTTCGCCAATTGCCGTAATTGTTGTGGCTTTCACTTCAATTTGTAGCTTATTGTTTAATGATGCTGATTTTATCAACGGTATTAGAACATGGCGTTTTGTTTTCATTATATCGGCGACTTTCTTCGGATTGATTGGACTTGTTGTTGCTGCCTTAATATTCCTTTTGAAACTTTCTTCATTAGAAACATTGGGGACAAGCTTTTTAGCGCCTTTTGGTCCGTTCAGTCTCGATGGACAAAAGAATTCAATCTTGAGATTCCCACTTCCTAAAATTATGAAAAGGCCTGAGTATATGGGATCTAAAGATATAACTAAACAAGGAGGTTCAAATGAAAAATAAAATCTTTGTATTGTTAGTTTTTTGTCTTATGTTATGTGGATGTGGAAACTACCGTGAACTTAATGATTTATCAGTTATTACTGGTGTCGCAATTGATAAAGATGAAGCTGGTTATAAATTAAGTTATTTGATTGCCAATTCACAAAAGGCTCAAACAAGCAGTAAGGAAGGGGAAGCACAAACTACGGTTTATTCTGGAACTGGTAAAAATTTAACAGAGGCAGTTAAAACAATTGAAGTTAAGTCGCCAAAACAACTATATTATGGACACATTACAGCAGTAATTATTTCTGAAGAAATTGGTAAAGAAGGATTCCTAAAAGTAAGTGATATTATCCTTCGAAACCCAGAAACTCGCAAACAATTTTATATACTGCAAGCTAAAGATTGCGAAGCTAAGGATATTTTAAAAATCGTTTCTCCATTAGAGTCATTTCCATCGCAAAATATTGCATCGCTTATTAAAGCCAATCAATTGAATCAATCCTTTTCTTCAGACATTAATTATAGTCAATTTATAGGGCAAATTTTAGATAAGGGTTATGATGCCATTTTACCAACAATCACGGTTAAAGGTGATGTTGATGATGGGAGTAAAGAAAAAAATATTCAAACAACTGAACCAAAAACATATTTGAAATTAGGTGCTTTAGCTATTTATCACAATGATAAGTTTATAGACTATGCTTCAAAGACAGAAAGTCAAGATATAAACATTTTAAAAAATAAAATCAATGAATTTAAATATAATTTTAAATATAACGACGATCTTGTAGCTTATACTTCGGACAATGTAAAAACTAAAATAAATTTGAAAAGTTCAAATGGAATCGAAATTAACGTTACTTCTCGCGGTTTTATATCAGAAATAAATCAAAATGTCGATTTGGAAAATTCGAAGACACTTCAAGAAATGGAAAATAAACTTAGTACGGAAATTGAAGAACGTCTTAAGAAAACTTTAAATAGTTTACAGCATAAATATAAAGCCGATGTTATTGGCTTTGGTAATAAAATATATAAAAAATACCCTAATGAGTGGAAAAAAGTCGAAGATAAATGGAATGAAAAATATTTTCCAAAGTTAAATATAAAGGTTAAAGCCAATTTTAAAATTGAATCTACAGGTTCTCTTGACCGAACTATTGAGGAGGTAAACTCATGAGAAAAATAAGTGCATTAGAGTATAATAGTTTAGCTTGGTTTCTGATGAGAGCAAGTCTAGTAGGAATTACAATGACTAGTTTAATTTCTATTTGTAGACAAGATGCTTGGATCAGTGGGATTATCGGAATAATTCTAGGTTTTATTCCAGCGGCTTTATTTATCGCTTTAAGAAATCATGATAATAAAATGAATATTGTTCAACTTAATGAAGCCCTTTTTGGAAAATTTGGGAAGGTTGTAAATATTATTTTAATGATTGCGGTGTTTGTTTTTGTTCAAGTAATATTTTCTGATTTAGTTTATTTTATTACATCGCAGTTTCTTTATAAAACTTCCCCTGTTCTTATTTCAATTATTTTTGGTATTCCATTAGTATATGGTTTATTCAAAGGCTTAAATTCTATTTCTAAAACTAGTCTAATCCTGTTTTATGGAATTATATTAACAATTATCTTCATCGTGCTTGGTGTAAGTGGTGGGGTTAATGTTGAAAACTTAAAGCCAATGCTTATGACTGATGGTGGTTCTATAGCACATGGAGTTTTAATTTTTATTGCATACAATGTTTTACCTTTATTTTTCCTTCTAATAATTCCAAAGTGCAGAATTGAAAATTATAAGATGAGAAAATCAGTTATTATTTATTTTATCGCACTATTATCGGTTGTTAACGCGATATTCTTAACACTTACGGTTTATGGAATTAATCTTTCTGTTTTATTTGAATATCCAGAATTTCAACTACTTAAAAAAGTAGCTATTGGTGAATTTATTGGAAAACTCGAAGGAATTCTTTCAATGGAATGGATTATATCATTTTTCGTCTTAGTTTTAGTGGGAATGTATTATGTTACCACAACAATTAAAGAAACCTTTAAATTAAAAGAAAAAACAAACAAATTTGTTATTGTATTTGCTTGCTTACTGTTATTAATTATTAATCCCCTTATTTTTGTTAGTAATGGTGAAGCTAATGATGCGCTTCAAGGTCCACTTTTGATTTTTATGTATGTGATGTTTTTCGCTATTCCTCTGGTTATTTTAATTGCCGCGAAGGTTAAAACATTTTCATCACAAGGATGGCAGCGGAAACAATCATAATAACAATTAATATTGTAATTATTATGATATTGAAAACTTTTGGTTTACTCTTTTCTTCGCCATCAACAAAGTCTGATTTATTTAATTTTAAGCTTGATGTAAAGAATGAATGATCATAAGTAGGCTCACTAGGGCTTACTTTTCTTGTCTTTGGAGCTTCTTGCTCTTCAATTAGCTCACGAACATTTTTAATTTCACCAATTTTGGTATCATCGTCTTTTAAGTCGCTAAGAAGATCAGCAGCTAAATCAGCATCCCCTATTTTATTTAACATGCTTGTATTAGTGATAGTTTGAATTAGATCCTTTAAATCCTCTTCATCATCTTCTTCATAGTAATCTTCTTTTTTTAGTTCCTTTTTTAAATCGATATTTTTTAATATATTATACTGAGTATTACGGAGGACTCTTTCCTTATCATCTGGTTCTTTGTTTTCTTTAGCTTCTTTTAAAATATCTCTAATGTCATAGTTTTTTTCTTCTAATTCTGGGAAACGTCTAGTGACTTTTTTAGGAGGTTCTACGGGCTCCTTATAATCACCCGTAATACGACGATATTTTCTCTCTTTTTGATAATTCTCACGATTTTGTAGTAGTTCTTTTACTTTGGTAATGTCCACTTGATTGGCGTTATCTATTTCAGCAATACCTTCGATGTTAGAATATTTACCATAAGTATAAATCTCACCATAAAGGTCTTTATTACGGTTGCTTCGAGAATTTTGTTTATTTCGTCTTTGATTACCGTAGTATTTTTCCATGCGCGATTTCATTACTACCACCTCTATAATAATAATATCACATTTTAAGCGTTTTTTAAACCTTGGACTTGCATTTTATGGGCTTTTTATTTTATAATTAATCAAGGAGGAATTTTATGGTAAAAGTAAATAAAGACTTATGTATTAGCTGTGGGTCTTGCGTAGCAATTGCCCCAGAAAACTTTGACTTTGATGATGAAGGCTTAGCTGAAGTTAAAAAAAATGAAATTAATGATGATGTAAAAGATGCAGCAGAAGCTTGTCCAACTGACGCAATTGAGATTGAAGACTAAGCTTATAGTCTTTTTTTGTGAATTTGATTAAGTCATCATATTTTGGTATAATTACAATATATTTTATTAAAGGAGGAATGGCTTAATGGACCCAGACTCGGGATCGAAAAGCAATTATAAAGATGTTTTTGTCAACTGTTCGACAATAAAACCAGAAATTAATTTTCAAGAAAAATCAGGTATTAAATATTTTGATACTGCTAGTATGATAGATGATACTGATAGTTTTATCTTATCAAGTGCATCTTTTGATAGTGATTATAATTTTTTATACGGTGAAGTGTGCGTAATAAGGTTAAACCATGAGGAATATTATGGCATTAAAAAATCAATTGGAAAAGAAATAAATTTAATGGATATGGTTCATCGCTTTAATCCAGCCGAAGCTGTAATGCTTTCAACAGGACCTAATGGAAGAAAATATGAAAAGTTAATGGGTGACGAAGTTGTTGAAACTAGTTGCTATGATACTGAATTTTCAGATATGGTTCTTGAAGACAGACAGTTATCTAGTACAGTTGATTATATGAATAATTATTTAATTAGATATGGAACATGCCGTGGATTATCAGTTGATGTTTTTAAAAGTTTTGAACAGCAAGTTCAAGTGATAAATGAAGCAAACATTGTATCTTACCAACAAGCAAGAGTTAGGAAAAAAGCAAAAGTTAATAATGAAACAATAGTTAGTAAAAAAACGGCTTAATAAAAACCACCTTTGGGTGTTTTTTTCATTTCTTTTTCGATTTTTTCTAGACTATTTTATAAGGGTTAGTTTTTGTTCCTTCACCTGTTAAAGTGATATCTGAATTTAGAGAGAGAGAAACCATTATACGAGAATTAATTAGTCAAAAAATGATTACAAAAAAGGTCAAAGGTTGACTTTTATTAAATTTAATTACTTATATTATTTTACTAAACTATATAATGTTTTAACTTCTTTAATGTTTAAATGGCGGTATTCTCCTGATTTTAAACCTGATAAATCTAAAAAGGCAAATTTTTCTCTTTTTAAGCTTTTAACTTTATAGCCAATAGCTTCAAACATTTTTTTTACTTGATGATATTTTCCTTCATGAATAGTTACTTCAACGATAGTTGTTTTTTTTCTTTTATCCATTTTCTTTATTTTAGCACGATCGGCTTTGATTTTTTCACCATCAATAATAATACCTTGAGTTAATTTTCTAATTAATGCAGGATTTACTACTTGATCTATTTTAGCTATATAAACTTTTTGAACTTCATTTCTGGGATGAATTAATAAGTTAGTAAGTTCACCATCATTAGTAAGCAATAAAAGACCACTAGTATCGTAATCTAACCTTCCAACCGGATATAATCTATTTTCACTTTTAATTAAATCAAGAACAGTTTTGCGCCCTTTTTCGTCTTTTGTCGAAGTTATAATACCACGTGGTTTATATAAAAGAATATATTCTTTTTCGTTTTGTTTTAAAGTATGCCCTTCAATAACAATAGCATCACTGAGACTAGCCTTAACACCTAAGTCAGTTATTTTTTCACCATTGACGATAACTTTGCCTTTAGCAATTAGCTCTTCAGCTTTTCTTCTTGAACAATATCCACTATTGGCTATAATTTTTTGTAATCTTTCCATGCATCTCACCTAGTGAAAATTATACAGGAAATACATTAAAAAAACAAGGGAACAATTAATAGACTTAATATTACGGTCGCTAAATCAGCTAAAAGTCCAGCCCATAAGGCATATTTTATTTTTTTAATCCCGATTGTTCCAAAATATAATGTAATAATGTATAAGGTCGTATCACTAGAACCTTGAATAATAGATGCCATGATACTTAAATAGTTATCAGCGCCATATGTAGTAAACATGTCGTTTAAAAGGGCCAACCCAAAACTCCCAGAGAGCGGACGCATTACAGCAATTGGCAATATTTCTAAAGGAACATGGATTAAAAGAAATAAAGGCTTTAAAAAAGTAAAGACCTCATCTATCAACCCACTATTAGTAAAAATGTTAATACCAAAAATCATAGCTAGTAAAGGCGGAAACATGTTCAAAACCATTGGCAGGCCTTCTTTAGCACCATCAACAAAACTATCATAAACATTAATTTTCTTTTTAGCACCATATAGGACAACTACCAATACTAATAAGGGAATAAATAAATTAGAAATTAGTTTCATTTATACCTCCTAGCAAAAATTCGGTCGATAATAAGGCCAATAAAGAGAGAAACAAAACTAACGATAATACAGGGAACAACAATGCTTGTTGGATCAGTACTATCGTGCATCATTCTTAAAGAAATAATAGTTGTCGGAACAAGCGTAACACCGCAAGTATTAATAACAAGGAAAGTGATCATACTACGACTTGCGGTATCTTTTTCTTTATTTAACTTTTGTAAAGATTCCATGGCTTTTAAGCCAAAAGGTGTCGCCGCATTGCCTAATCCAAATAAATTAGCAATTATATTAGAAGAAATTAAACCTAGTGATTCATGACCCTTTGGAATTTCAGGAAAAATTTTTGATAAAACTGGGGAGATAAAATTAGAAGCTTTTTCAAGTAATCCAGATTGTTTGGCAATATTCATAATCCCTAGCCAAATAGCAAGTAACGGAAAGATTTGAATGATTAAATCTAAGGTTGTTTTACCACTAGAGAGAATTTGACTATTTAGAACATCGGCTTTGCCATTTAGAATTAAAAATAAGGAACCAACGACAATGAAAAAAATCCAAAGCTTGTTAATCATTAAACCAAGACTTTATTTTACTTAAAAAGCTTTTATCTTTAGTTTTATTTTTATCAACGTATATATTAACGCTATTTACTTTTTTATCACCAATATAAAGATTTGCTTTTCCAACTTTATCACCAGTTTTAAATTTTCTTTTCTTTTCTAATTCATATTTTAAACTAACAGCTTCAGTTTCAGCTTCTAAAAGAGGATACTTTAAAGTTTTTTTAATATAAAGACGATTTTTCTTATAATAGTCTTCCCCTAAAATGGAAATTGTACCTTTATCTAATAATGTATAGGATTTATATTTTTTAAAAGCTTCTTCATACAGCTTTTTATGATCAGCCCAATCGTTGCCATCATTTAAAGTAACAACAGCTAAGTTTAAACCATCTTTTGAGGCTGAAGTAACTAAAGTTCGTTTAGCTATTTTAGTAAAACCGGTTTTACCACCCGTGGTGTATTTATATTGATTTAAGAGTTTATTTTTATTGTGCCAAACATAGACATTTTTATTAGTTTTAACTGTATGTTTTTTAGTCCCTGTTATTTTTCTAAAATCAACATTTTGCATAGCATAACTCATTAATAAAGACATATCGTAAGCTGATGAAAAGTTCCCCTTTTCCTCATCAAGACCGCTTGGATTATTAAAGGTTGTATCATTCATACCTAACTCTTTAGCCTTTTTGTTCATCAAATCAACAAATTTTTCAGTATCACCAGCGACAGCCTTAGCAATTACTAAAGCAGCATCATTTCCACTTCTTAGCATTAAGCCATAAACTAAATCCTCTAGTTTGATTTTTTCACCTTGTTTTACATAAATTCCAGAACCATAGGCTTTTAAAATTTCATCACCAACAGTTACTGTTTTTTGTAAATTAGCATTTTCAATAGCGACAACAGCCGTCATTATTTTAGATATTGATGCAACACTTTGAACATAATTAGCATCTTTAGCGTATAAAACCCTATGGGAGTCAGTATCTATTAAAATAGCAGAATGCGCATTTGTGTTAAAAGCACATACTTTTAGGGGCAAAACCAATATGATTATAAAAAACAAGATTTTTTTCACTTATATCACCTAGGTAATTGTATGAAAAGACAGGCCGTTTTATGTACATGTTTTATTTCAAGTTTTCAAAATAAAAAGACTATATTATCCTGCATATAGTCCATTAATTTTATTTAAGTCTTCATCACTTAATTGATTTAATACCCATTCATCATTTTGTTTAGTAAGAGTTAAATTCAAAGTATAAGTTGTTGTATCTTTTACTTTCTTTAATTCTTCTAAACGGTAACTACTAAACTTAGCTACGTCGTCAGCTCCTGATTCGTTTTTAAACTTATCTTGGTTTTCACTCTTATATGTATCAGCATCAGCGATAGCTTTTGAGTAATCCCTAACAGTTATTTCCACTTCAACTGTAGCGTTATCTCCATCGATAGTTTCGTTTTTGATTTCATATTTCATATCTTGATAATGTTTTTTCATGAAATCACGATAATCTTTGCGATCGTCATCAGTGAGCGTGGTGTCAGATGTTAAAGTTGTATCTAAATCATCTAAAACAGAATTATCAAGGGTTTGATATTTATTAAGATAGTCTTCAACTTTCTTAGTTGGAGTATTACCCATATTAGTACCACATCCAGTTAAAACAACGATAGCTACTAAGGCTAATAAAACTTTTTTCATAACTTCCCTCCTTATTAGTAGTTTGAGAAGTTATATGCTTTTTATACATATTAAAGGTATTTTTTTACTTTTTATTATTTTTAGCCATTTCGCCTAATTTTTTTAAATTTTCTGGTATTTTTACTTTTAAGTTAGGGAACGCTATTACTAGACGTTTATTTAACAAAGATTTACTACGAAGTATTTCTTTCACTTTAGCAGTAATTTCATCGGTTGTATCAATGGCATCACTCAAATCTACGCGTTTGATATTTGAAATTATATTAAATGATATAATAATATCGGTTAATATAATAAGAGCTAAAACAATTGACACGATTGTTAAAGCTAAATCAGGGAATAAACTCATAACCTTTTCAAAAAATGGATTCAGAAAATGGATTAATATAACACCTAAAGCACCAAAGCCTAAAGTCATGGTTAAACTAATACGGCCATTTAAATTATATTTATGTGTACTATAATCCCACCATCTAGTTTTAAATATTTTTTCCATAATATAACCAGTGAAATATTCTAAAACAGCACCAAAGATACTGGACATAACAAATAAAGCAACTAAATCATCAACATATTTAGTTAAAAAAATTGTAATTAATAAAGCGCCTGTTCCATATATTGGACAATATGGCCCGATTAAAAAGCCACGATCAGTAACTTTTTTTTGCTCGAAAGAAACAATAATAACTTCCATAATCCAACCTAAAATTGAACAAATTATAAATAACAAAAACATAATTCTTAAATCCATTTTACATCCCTACTTCTTTATTCATTTTAACATGTTTACTAGGGGAATGCAATTAATATTATTATGGGCACATTTTAAGTTTTTATTTTTTTTAGGAAATAATACTTGACAAAAAAAATATAATGTAATAGAATTGATGTTAATAAAAAAAGCGATGACCAAGAAGAGTAAGCTATTTCGATGGTAAAAGCGAGTTAGAGTTGGTGGAAGTCTAACAATCTAGAGTAGCTGAAAAGAACTTGTGAGTGATTATTGGAAATGTATATTGAAGGCAAAGTATAATATTCCGGGTAGTTCCGTTATCAATCTGAGGTGGTCTATTAGTAATAGGCAATTAGGGTGGTACCGCGAACTTTTCGTCTCTAGATTTTTAATCTAGAGATTTTTTTATTGAATAAAATGAGGTGATATTATGAAAAGCTTAATAAGAAGAACCTTCCGGAGACGGTAGTTTTAAGAAAAAGGAAAACATAAATAGAAAAGGAAGGTTTTAAAAATGAAAAAATACAATAAAATTATTTTATCTTACTCAGGAGGGTTAGATACATCAATTATGATACCATGGCTTAAAGAAAACTATGGTGGATGTGAAGTTGTTTGTGTAACAGGAAATGTTGGTCAAGGAGATTCAGAAATAGTAGGTTTAGAAGAAAAAGCTTTAAAATCTGGAGCTAGTAAACTTCACATTCTAGATTTAAGAGAAGAATTAGTTAATAATTACATCGTTCCTGCTATTAAAGCAGGAGCAGTTTATGAAAAGGTATACTTACTTGGAACGACGTTTTCAAGACCATTAATTGCTAAAAAGTTAGTAGAGATTGCGGAAGCGGAAGGCGCTGATGCGATATGTCACGGTTGTACTGGTAAAGGTAATGATCAGGTCCGTTTTGAGCTTGGAATTAAAGCATTTAATCCAGATATTGATATTATTGCACCTTGGCGTATTTGGAATATTAAGAGTCGTGGGCAGGCCTTAGACTATGCTGAGGCTCATGGTATTAAATTAAATACAAGTCGTGAGGAAAGCTATTCAAAGGATAAAAATCTATGGCATTTATCACACGAAGGCTTGGATTTAGAAGATCCTAAAAATACACCAGATTATGATAAAATTCTAGAGATGGGCGTTACTCCAGAAAAAGCTCCAGATGTGCCGACTTATATTACGCTCGGCTTTGAAAAAGGTATTCCATGTTCTTTAGATGATAAGAAACTAACTCCACTTGAAATAATTTATCAATTAAATGAATTAGGTGGAAAAAACGGTATTGGGATTGTTAATATGGTGGAAAACCGTCTAGTTGGAATGAAATCACGCGGGGTATACGAAACTCCAGGAGGAAGTATTATTTATAAAGCTCATGATGTTTTAGAAACGCTATGCTTAGATAAAGATACATTCCGTTATAAACAAAGGATTGGTATTAAATTTGCTGAATTACTTTATGAAGCTAAATGGTACAGTCCTTTACGTCTATCATTACAAGCTTTCATCGATACTGCCTCAGAGCATGTTACTGGTGAAGTGAAATTGAAACTATACAAAGGAAACATTATTGTTCAAAGCATAACAAGTCCAACTTCATTATATTCAGAAAAAATAGCATCTTTTGATGAAGATGAAGATTATAATCAAGCTGATGCGGGAGGCTTTATTAATCTATATGGTTTAAGTATGCAAAATGGCATTGGGAACTATTTAGACTAGTAGTATTTTATTAATAATTTAGGAATTGTTAGGATCGAAAATTTAATATAATTTAATTATAAGAGGAGGAATATTTATGGCACTATGGGCCGGGAGATTTAAAAAAGAATTAGATAGTAAAACTAATGATTTTAATTCATCAATTAGTTTTGATAAAAGAATGTACAAACAAGATATTGAAGGAAGTATCGCACATGCTACGATGCTTGGAAAACAAGGAATTATTGAAATTTCTGAAAGTGAAAAAATTATTACAACTTTAAAAGAAATTTTGGGTGATTTAGAAAATGGTAAATTAGAGTTTGATATGGAAGCTGAAGATATTCATATGTTTATTGAAAGCGAACTTACAAGCAGAATTGGAGCTACTGGGAAGAGATTGCATACAGCGCGTAGTCGCAACGATCAAGTGGCACTCGATATTAGATTATATTTACGTGAGGAAGGCAATAATATAATCGATTTACTTAAAGAATTAACTGAGGTAATTGTTAAAAAGGCAGAACTACATACAGAAACTATTTTACCAAGTTATACTCATTTACAAAGGGCGCAACCAACAACCTTTGCTCATCATTTAATGGCATATGCGGAAATGTTTATGCGTGATATTGATAGAATGCAGGATGTTATTAAAAGAATGAATATTAATCCTTTAGGAAGCTGTGCTTTGGCTGGAACAACGCATAATATTGATCGTTATCTTACAAGTGAACTATTAGGCTTTGATGGTCCATGCAACAATAGTTTAGATGGCGTTTCTGATCGCGATTTTGCAATTGAAATGGCTTCGGCTTTATCTATCATTATGGTTCATATGTCAAGATTCAGTGAGGAGATTGTTATGTGGTGTAGCTGGGAATTCAAATTTATTGAATTGGATGATGCTTTTTCAACTGGGTCATCAATCATGCCACAAAAGAAAAATCCAGATATTACTGAATTAATTAGAGGTAAATCTGGTAGAGTATTCGGTCATTTAATGGGATTACTTACAATGATGAAAGCACAGGCTTTAGCCTATAACAAAGATATGCAAGAAGATAAAGAAGCAATTTTTGACAGTATTGATAATGTTAAAATGTGTATTTATACTTTTATTCCAATGTTAGATACTATGAAAGTTATAACTAAAAATATGGAAAACGCGGCCAAAAAAGGCTTTATCAATGCAACTGATTGTGCAGATTACTTAGTTAAAAAAGGACTTCCTTTTAGGGAAGCTTATAAAATTACAGGCACGATTGTAGCTTATGCAATTGATAATGATAAAACTTTGGATATGGTAAGTTTGGATGAATATAAACAATATTCAGATTTGTTTGATGAAGATATTTTCGAAGCAATTAATTTAATTAACTGTGTTAAACTACGTACTTCTTTTGGAGGACCAGCTCCGGAAGTTGTTAGCAAACATATTGAATTAATTAAAGAAAAATTAGGTAGCATGTAAAAACTCCGATTTAATGGAGTTTTTCTTTTTTATTCAGTTTTTTTCATCCATTTTTTCCCATCAGTTATTCTTGCGGCTAACATTGAAGATGATGTATCACCAGTAACATTAAGCATGGTAGCTGGTGGATCGATAATAGTAGCAATTATTGTTAAGATTGGTAAAGCAGCTATGGGATAACCCATCATGGTAATAATCATCATTTCTGAAATTGTTCCCCCACCGATTGGAACAGCGGTAATTAACAAGTTAGCTACTAAAGCTACTAAAGCAACTTGCATAATACCCTCAAAATTATTTATGTCAGTCCCAAATAAACAAACTAGAAACATTATCTTAAATACGCTACCAATAATTGATCCATCTTTATGGAAACTTGTACCTAATGGGATTATAGTCTCCGCGATATCTTCAGATACGCCAATCTTTTTAGAGGCCTCAACGTTAACTGGAATTGAAGCTGCTGAAGAACAGGTTGCTAAAGAAGTAAAAGTTGGGGGAATTATATTTTTCCAAAAAGCTTTTACGCCTTTCTTTCCACCAGCCATAAAGGCATATAAAGTATATACAATAAAGAAAAATAGAATGGCTACTACGGTATATAAAATAAATGTTTTAGCATAACCAATAGCTATCGATGAGCCAAATGTTCCAACTAATGACGCAAAATAACATCCTAAACCAATAGGCGCATAATACATGATTAGTTTAATTAATTTCATGATGACCTCGTTGGCTGAAATCAAGACATTTAATAATGGTTTAGCTTTATCTTTAGCCATTCGCATAGCACCGCCAAAAAGCATTGAAAAGACAATTATCGCAATTAAATTATCTTTAGTAAATAATTTTGTGAAATCATCAACAGTTAAAGTTTCAGCTGTTCGTTCTAAAAAATTTAACTCTTCAGTATCTACACTACTTGCAGTCTCTAATGATTCTAAAATTGCTTTACCATTTTCTGGTTCTACCAATTTTGCTGGAAAAGTTGTGACAATACCAACGATAACAGCAAGTAACGAAGTAAATATAAATACGCCAACAATGCTTGTCATAATTTTTCCTAATCTTTTTGGTGATTTCATTTTAGCTATCGACGTTGAAATAGTTAAAAAAACTAAAGGAATAACGATAACCAACATGAGATTTATAAAAATGGTTCCGAATGGTTTAACAACATTGGCGTCCTCTTTAAATATAAGTCCCATAATCGCGCCAATGATAATTGCTAATAAGAGAATAATTGTTCCTTTGTAATTTTTCCACATTTTTTTCATTTTATTTCTCCTTCCTAATACAGTATAGTAGTTAATGCATTGTTTTACCATCTTGGGTAATCCACGTTTTATTTTATAGTCCACAAAATATCCACAAAATATGATATAATATTAACAGGTGAAGAATATGCAACAAACTTTTATTAAAATGAACAATAATAATAAACACTTATCGCTTGGAAATTTTTGCAGATTAGTGAAAGAATTATCAGTGAATAAGAGCTTTGCTAGTCAACCTGAAATTTTTTATGCAATCTTTGAGGATGACGCAGTAAGCGATTCAGCTATTAACAATTATTGTATCGGCTACCGTGAGATTGGGCAGAGATTTAAAGATCAGTATCTTAAATACAAAAAAGGCTACGAAAATGATCATTTAATATTAAGTAAAGTTATATTTAATATTGGCTCTATTTTAGAAGGGAACTTTAATAATCATGATATTAGTAAAGGAAAATTACTTAAGAAACTAGCTTTATCCTTATATAATTTGGCAAAAAACGATACTGAGATTTCAAAAGAATTTACAAAAAAGCTATATAAAAATATAGAAAATGACGAGCTTGTCATAGTTATTAGTGATATTTTATTTTTTATCATATTAGAAAAAAAGCAACCAATATATATTGAAGCAGCTAATAAAGAAATAATCGAAAACTTGCTTAATAATACTGATATATCTATAAACGAGTTAGAAAAATTTTTAAAATTACAATTAAAAGATGGTGTAAATTATTTTTATTCTATTAAAAAATTAGCTTTAGAAGAAAATCCTTATGCTTGTTTTGAATTGGGTGAGATGGAATATAAAGGTGAAATGATCGGACAGCCAAGATATATTAAAGCTTTTGAATATTTAAAAATAGCAGCTTCTAAAAATCATCCTAGAGCTAATTGGTTAATTGCGCAAATGTTTTTATATGGACAGCTTGGTAAAAAAACTAAGGAAGATTTTAAAGTTGCTTTTGAATATTTGAAAAAAGCAGAAACTTTAGGAAGTGTAGCTGCAATAAATACAATGGGATTATTTTATTTAAATGGCTACATTCCTGGACACAAAATTGATGAGAAAATGGCGATAACTTATTTTGAAAAAGCTTCCTTAGCTGATTACGTTTATGCTTATAATAATTTGGGTAAAATATATGAAGAAAGAAAAAACTTTGAAAAAGCATTTGATTATTATTTAAAGAGTGCCGAACTAGAGGAAAGCTGGGCTTGTAATAAAGTGGGAGAATTTTATAGAAAAGGAATTGGAACCTCTCAAGATATGAGTAAAGCCTTTCATTATTATCAGCTAGCTTTGAATGTTCCAGAAGCAACACTAGAATATTGGGCTTTGTTTAACTTAGCAAAATATTTTTATTTAAATGGAAATTATTCTATTGATTTGGAAGCAGATAGGTTAAAAGCTATTAAAATGTTTGAAAGTGCGGCTATTCACGGTGTTGATGAGGCCTTAGAAGAACTGATATATATCTATATTAACGAATTTACTAAGACTAACAACGAAAAGAATATTGATATAGTAAATGAGTATGTTGGCAAACTAATTAATAAACCATATTATGAAGTGTGCAAAAATAGAATAGAACAAGCCTTGGAAACACTAGAAAAGCTCGATAATATTGAAATTATTTTTAAACGAAAGTAAATTACTTTCGTTTTTAGATTAAAAAAATCAACAAATTAATTATAAATTTGTTGAAATATAACATGGTTATAATGACTTTACAGATATTAATTTTTCAAACATTCTACGTTTCTCACTATTATCTTTATTAGTAAAATCGGTATTATAATACCAATTTACTAAATAATCATTTTGATTACTATTTAAATTTGAAGTCCCAAGATAGGCAAAGACTCCTATTAAATACGTAATCTTATCTATTCTATTAGGTTCTGGCAAATTGTTATTTTTAATGAATGATAGCGCATTTTCCATAGCATCTAAAGTGATAGAAAAAATCGTTCTAATTTCAGATGCTTCCAATTTACTTATAGCACTTGCTTTAGCATCTGACGGAATAGGGCTAAAATTTGTAGCATGTTCTTTTTTTATTAAAACTTCATAAGCTGGGTTTAAACAAGCCAAGGGAATAGAAATTTCGGTTGCTTTAACTATTATTAAATTAGATAATCCCTCAGCATTTAATCTTTCTAAAAATTTATTAGAGTACTCTTGATAATAATCGACGCCTTTTATTAACATTTCAGTTAATCTAACCTGGGTTTCAGGAATAGTACTACCAGCTAAATTTAAAACCATAAACCATTCTTGTTGCTCGCTCTCTGTCAAATCTTTAGCGTAATTCACAGTATAATAATACCCCATGAATTTAGTTCTTATCTTAGTTAAAAGATTTTGAACTTCAAACGGCTGAAGACTTTTGTGGTCTAGTAAATAATTACTAAAAACTTCGTCACTTTTGTTATATAAAATTCCGGCTGGTATCTGATTTTTTTTGATATCTCCACTATTTAATAAAAATTTGCCCTTTGAAATATCTAAAACAACATTTTTCATTTTTTCGTTGTTTGTATAAACCATGTAATTACAAGTTAACCTCTGCTGACCATCATTAACTGACTCCTTTCCTTGGATTTCATCTGTGCTAATTAGTCTACGATCAATAAATGTTACTTGTGGTACACCAATTTCCTTTTTATTAATAATATTAATTGATATTGGCGAAACAGCTGCTTTACCGCTCAATTGAAAATTTAACAAACTTATACATTTATCTATATTCCATCTAATTGATGTTTGAAAGATTGGCAATGTTAAATTTCCATTTTCAATTGCTTTGCACAGATTTAAAAGAGAAACTGGCTTTGACTCTTTTGTCGGATCAGTAATTGAATCTCTTTTTAATTGTTCACTAATTTTAATTCCCACTTCTATTACCTCCTATATTTATTACATGATATACTATAATAACAAAAAAGTCAATTTATTTTTGTGCTGCACATTTTTTTATTAAAAAAAACATGTTTTTTAATTAATAATTGTGTAGCAGCAGTTGTTTTTCTATAAATACTTTAATATTAGAAAATAATATTACATGATTAATGTTCGCAAATAAAAAGACTATTATTTTGTAATAGTCTTTTTTGTTGTTAGTTTCTAGCTAACTGTTTTTTAGAAATAATAATACCTAAAACACTAACTGCTAATGTTCCAATAATAAATAGAATATTATCTGAAGTGTTAGGGTTTTTAATTTCATCTTTTGTAGTTGTTTGGTTATTATCTTTATCAGTATCAGGATTTTCTGGAGTTACTGTAGGTTCAACAGCTTCCATTTTGGTTCCGTCAACGTCTACAACTGTTCCATTAGGAAGGATATTTGAAGTTGCTACAACTTTTTCCCCGTCAGTTAAAACAATTGTATTATCTTTTAAAGATATTTTTTGTTTTGAAGTTTCAGTGTTTGTAACATTTAATTCTTTTACTTGATCTACATCTACATAAATCGGATCTTTTTGGTTACCTTTGATTTCTCCATCCATGATTAATGCTGGAGTGCCCGTAACATTTACGCCAACAGCAAATTCGATACCGTAGCTATTGTTAGCCATAGTTAAACTTTTTACGGTAACAGTTCCACCATTAATTAATACAGCACCATATTTTTCAGAATTATTGTTGATAGTAACATCGTCTAACACAACGTTTCCACCATTGTAGGATTGAACACCATATTTTGGTGAATCAATTAATTTGATATTCTTTAAAGTTAAAGTACCACTTCCAGATGTAATAATTGTTTGGTTTCCAGAAGTACCAGTATAAGTTGCCTTCAATTCAAAGCCAGCACCATTAAGTGTTATATCTTTGTTAGTTATTATTGGTGCAGTAACTTCAATGTCATTTTTTAAAGTTACAATACCTCCTTCATTTAAAGCAGCAACTAGCTCTTCATAAGTTCCAACTTCTTTTACATCCTCAGCACTAACATTAGCAAATGGTACAACTAAAAATGCACAGACAAATAAACTACAAACTGTTTTTAAAAACTTCCCCATTCTTTCCACTCTCCTTTCTCACAAGTTAACCTTAATCTAATTAATATTACATAACAAATTTAAAAACAAACAACTTGTTTTCAATAATGATAGGTACTTATTAATTTTTTTAAAGGCTTCTTGTTATTCACATTATAGCCCCTCATTCCCCCCCCCCCCCCCCCCCCCCACCACCCAACACCACTATTATAATTTACGATATAT
>CAUERX010000008.1 GCA_959020415.1 uncultured bacterium
CCCCCCCCCCCCCCCCTATTGTCAACTATTTCAACTCAATATTCACAAAAAAACTCTAGTTATTGTTTAACCAGAGTTTGCTCGTTAAAAAGTATATATTCAATAAATTATTTATATAAGCAGGATGGATTTCGTCCATTGATTCCTGGCAATATGTTTGAAAGGGAAAAACTTTTTATTTTTCCTTGTTTAGTTTCAGTACTATATTCATCTAATGCGAGTTTAACATCATCAACAAATTCGAATTCTGGGCTACTGTTTTTATACGCATCTAAATTGCTAGGATTAAATTTGAAATCAGTTAAATATAAGAAGCGTTTATCTCGATCAACAGCAGTGGTATCATTACTGTGCCTTGTACAAAATGCGTATGATGCATTATCTAAAGATAATTGACATGCATGGCTTGTTTCTTCGGTAGCTGCTGAAACTGCGCCTTTTATATTTCTGATTAAGCCATCAGAATATATCTTATCCCAATATCTTGGTGTTGTTGTTTTATCAAAAATAATTGATGTTTCTAATGGCCCTATTGGATTTGAAAATTCAACTTCATCAATTTCAAATTCTGATTTCATAATCCATAAATCCATAGAAAGTCTAGCAAGTTCAGGTTTTTCATAAAAGCTAATTTCACGCATAAATGGAAGCCATTTATCTGAGTGTTTAGCAATACTTTCTCTTAAACTTTCATTAGAATTGGCTAACCTTCTAATAAATTTTCTATTTGCTTGACTAAAATCTATATTTTTAAACCATGCAAAAAGGTATGACATATCTTTTTGATGTTTTAGTCTACCTTGTAGAAAGTAAGGAGTATCATGTTTTTCTGCTTTTGTTTTAGCATAATATTCTAAAATAAATCTTTGCGCTATTTCGGGATCTTCTTCAATTATTTCTGCTAAAAAACTCATTAATAATGGATCCATTTTATCCCCCCTTTAAGTAATAATACTAAACGATTATAGCACATTTTACAAAAAAGTCAAAAAAAGATAGAAACTAGTCTATCTTAAAATCACCTAGAAAATCATCAATTGTCATTATCTGTTCATCTACTTTATCTAAAGACACATCAATTTCTGGTTCTTCATTTTCTTGAACACCTGCTTTAATAAATGTTTTTTCGATATCTTCTTTAGAAATAGTTGTTCCGGTTTGATAACGATCACAGATTGGTAATTCGGTTATTTTTAAATACTTTATTTCATCAGCAATTATTCCTAAATCAACTTTATTTTTTATGACGAAACTATTTGTTATATGATATGGATTTGTTTTAACGTCTCTAACCAGCTGAATACCTTTTCTAGCTCTTGATGTTGGTTCGAATTCTTCAATTTTAATTCTTTTTGCAGTATTTTTATCAGTGATAATTGCGACATAATGGGCTTCATTAAAGCTTCTTCCAGAAACAACAATATCATTTTTAAGGTTAATGGCTTTAACTCCACTGCCCCTTAAACCGGTAGTTGGAACTTCATCAACATCATATCTTAAACCATAGCCATTTTCAGTGGTGATAAATATCTCTTTGTTGGAAACTTCAGTGGTTACAACTTTATCATCACCTTTTAGTTTAATTAAGGTAATTGGTTTAGAATATCTTTGAACTTTCAAGTCAGCCAAATTAGTTTGTTTAATCATACCATTTTTAGTAAATGATAGGAAATTAATTTTATCACTAAAGTCACTAGTTAAATATGAGGCAATGATATTTTCATCAGAACTTGTTTTGATAAGGTTACTAACATGTTTACCCAAGTCTTTCCATTTTAAATCAGGGATTTCATAAACGGGAACATATAGGAAGTTACCAAGGTCAGTAAATAATAATAAAGTATCCATGGTATTAGTCTCATACAATCCAAGGACATAGTCCTTTTCCTTTAAACCAGTTTCTTCATCACTAGCAGCGAAACTACGCATTGATACGCGTTTAACATAACCTTCACTAGTAACGATTACCATGCAATCTTCTTTGGGAATTAAGGAAGTTGTATCGATTTTAATTTCAGTGACTTCTTCTTTTATTTCCGTTTTTCTAGGAGTAGCATATTCTTTTTTAATTAGTTTTAATTCTGTTTTCATTACATGTTTTAAAGCTTCTTCATTTTCAAGAATTTGAACCCAAATTTCAATTTCACTTTGAAGTTTTTGCATTTCTTCTTCTAATTCAGTGACATCAGTATTTGTTAATTTATATAGTTGTAAATTAACGATAGCTTCCGCTTGAAGTTTAGTAAAATCAAATTCAGTTTGTAAATTTTCGATTGCATTAGCTTTATTTTTAGATCCTCTAATTACTCTAATAACCTCGTCTAAAATTGACAAAGCTTTGATTAAACCTTCAACAATATGCATTCTAGCTCTAGCGTGTTTTAAATCAAACTCAGTTCTTTTAGTAATAACATCTTTTTGATGATTGATGTAGGCGTCTAGTATTTCTAAAATGCCTAATACCATTGGGCGACGATTAACAATGGCAACCATATTATAGCTATAGGAAACCATCATATCAGTATTTTTAAGTAAATAATTTATAATTAATTCTTCATTAGCATCTTTCTTTAAATCAATCGCAATTTGAAGTCCATTACGATCCGATTCATCCCTTGCTTCGGCAATGCCTTCAACTTTTTTATCAATTCTAATATCATCTATTTTTTTAACTAATAAAGCTTTATTAACTTCATAAGGAATTTCAGAAATGATAATTTGTCTTTTATTTTTCGGGCCAACGATTTCATACTTACATCTAACATTGACTTTTCCTCTACCAGTTGTAAAAGCCTCTTTAATGCCTTTTAGGCCTTCAGCTACTCCACCAGTTGGGAAATCTGGACCCTTAATAATATCTAAAATAGTATCTAAACGACAATTTGGATTATCAATTCTTTTAATAGTAGCATCAATTACTTCGCCTAAATTATGAGGCGGAATATTGGTGGCGTATCCAGCACTTATTCCAGTTGCACCATTAACTAAAAGATTTGGGTACTTAGCTGGAAGCACGGTTGGCTCTAGTAATGTGTCATCATAATTCCAACTCATTAGAACAGTATCTTTGTTAATATCTTTTAAAAGTTCACCAGCAATTTTGGATAATCTGGCTTCAGTATAACGCATAGCAGCAGCACTATCACCATCCATAGAACCATTATTTCCTTGCATTTCAACATAGCAAAGATTATTTTTCCACCACTGGCTCATTCTAACTAAAGCATCATAAATACTAGAGTCTCCATGAGGATGATAAAAACCCATGATATTTCCAACAGCTTTAGCTGATTTTTTTGTAGGTTTATCATAAGTATTTCCATCTTTATACATTGCATATAGTATTCTTCTTTGAACAGGTTTTAAACCATCTCTAACATCTGGCAAAGCACGGTCTTGAATGATTGTTTTAGCGTATCTACCAAAGCTTTCACCCATGATGTCTTCTAAAGAATAATCATATATTTTTTTTATTACTTCTGACATGTTTGTCCTCCTAGCTTATGATTTAATCAAAATGTATTATTTTACGTAACCATCATCTAAAGTGAATTCAACGTTTTCTTCAATCCATTGTTTGCGGGGTTCAACATTATCACCCATTAAAACACTAACGCGCTTTTCGGCAAGGGAAGCATCGTTTAAGCTAACCTTAATTAAATTACGCACATCTGGATTCATAGTTGTTTCCCATAATTGTTCAGCATCCATTTCACCTAAACCTTTATAACGTTGTTTTTCTAATTTTACTTTATTATTTTTTCTTATTTCGTCAGCGTCTTCATCAGTCCAAGCATAACCATAAATTTTGTTACCATTTTTTAAAGCATACAGTGGAGGCATCGCAATATATAAATGTCCATGTTCGATTAATGGTTTCATGTAACGATAGAAGAAAGTTAATAATAAAATTTGAATATGTGCACCATCATCATCGGCATCGGTCATAATGATAACTTTATCATAATTACAATCTTCAATATTAAAGTCACTACCAATTCCAGCACCGATGGTATGAATCATGGTATTGATTTCGTTATTAGCAAGAACATCAGTTAAACTGGCTTTCTCAGTATTAATAACTTTACCCCTTAATGGTAAAATGGCTTGGAACTTTCGGTCCCTACCTTGTTTAGCAGAGCCTCCTGCTGAATCTCCCTCGACTAAAAAAAGTTCATTCTTTTTAGAATTTTTAGTTTGAGCTGGAGTAAATTTATCACTAATTGATTTTTCTTTTTTACCTTTGCCTTTACCATTTCTAGCTTCATCTCTAGCTTTTCTAGCTGCTTCTCTTACTTGTTTAGATTTAACCATTTTATCTAATATTTTAGTAGCTGACTCCTTATTCTCTTCTAAGAAGAATGTAAGTTTTTCCGAAACAACACTATCTACTACAGTTCTAGCAACAGGTGTTCCTAATTTGCCTTTTGTTTGACCTTCAAATTGAAGAAGCTTTTCGGGTATTTGCAAACTAATAATAGCGGTTAGTCCTTCTCTAGTGTCACTACCCTCTAAATTTTTATCTTTTGGTTTTAAATAACCGTTATTTCTAGCATAATCATTGAAGACTCTAGTAAATGCAGTTTTTAAACCAACTTCATGCGTTCCACCATCAGTTGTTTTGACGTTATTAACAAATGAAATTATATTTTCAGAATATGTTTCCGTATATTGAAAAGCTACTTCAACATTAATGCCCTCTTTCATACCATCAAAATCAACGACTTTATGAAGGGCTTTTTTATCTTCATCTAAATATTCTACAAATGAATTCAAACCATTTTCATAATGATAGATTTCATGTTTGTCATCGGCTTCATCATGAACTTCAATTGTTAAGTTTTTTAATAGGAAAGCGCTTTCTTGCATTCTTTCACAAATATTGGTAAATGAAAAAGCTGTTGTCGAAAAAATAGTATCATCTGGCATAAAATGGACTTTAGTTCCTGTACGATTTGTTGTTCCCAGTTTTTTTAGTGGAATAGCTGTATGTCCACCATTTTCAAAACGAATATAATGTTCGCTGCCATCACGTTTAATGGTAACTTCCATCCATTTTGATAAAGCATTTACGACACTACCACCAACGCCATGCAGTCCACCAGATACTTTATAGCCTGAAGTTTCAAACTTACCACCGGCATGAAGGACGGTATAAATTACTTCTGGCGTAGACTTACCGCTTGTATGGGTACCAACAGGGACACCTCTACCGAAGTCTTCAACACTAACACTGCCATCATTATGAATAATTATTTTAATACGATTACCATAACCATTAATAACCTCATCAATACTATTGTCAACAATTTCCCAAACTAAATGATGAAGCCCACGTTTATCAGTTGAACCAATATACATTCCTGGTCTTTTTCTTACGGCTTCTAATCCTTCTAGTATTTTTATTGAGCTTTCATCATATTTTACCATGTTTTATCACCATACTTGATTTTATCAAAAAAAGCGAGATAAAGCAAATGAAAATGTCAAAAAAACGTTAAAATAAAAGAAAAAACTAATGATCATTACATTAGTTTTTGTACGTTTATTAGTTATTTATCTTCTTTTATTTAATTGCTTGCATAAGTGACTTATCAACTTTATAAAAAATCTTATTTTCGGAATTGATGATAGTACCATCTTTATTGACAGTAAATTTTTCGGATGTCCCAGATGGACATTGATTACTTTTATCATCGCAAACTTTTGTAATCTCTTGATCTGTATAAGTATATTTACCAGATTGAGTTACACCATCACAACCTAAAACATATGCATATTCGAAAGTACCATCTTCGTATAAAGCAAGTTCATATGTTGATTCAACACTACACCCGCTTGAATCAACGTTTTTATTATCTCTTGTCAAAACTCCACTTTTATAATATCCTACGATGTTTTTTCCCTCGGTACTTGAACTTTTAGTCTCTTCTTTCTTTTGAGCACTTATTTTTTTCTCTAGCTTATCAATTTGGCTATTTAGTTTTTGAAGTTCTTTTTCACTTAAATCTTTATCATAAATGTAATAACTAGTTACTCCTAATAACAATAATACTAATATTATTATTGTAACAGTTTTTCCCTTTCTTTTTTTAGGTATATTTAACTCTAATGACGCCATATTTTACCTCTTTTCTCATGTATATTGTAACAAATTAATATTTTAGGTTCAATAAAAAAATCGTTTGAAATATCAAGTAAATGTATAGAAAAAACTAACTCTCGTTAGTTTTTATTTTTTTAGATTGTTTTAATCTTTTCATGAATTTTCCCATAGTAAGATGACTCTTTCTAATTTGAAATTCCATATATGAATCTGAATTATCTTTTATTTGATAAATACTTTTAGGAATTGTTTTTAAGTCGACTTCTCCGGCTAATAAATCGTCAAGTTTATTTATTTCTTCCTTAAGCATTTCAAATTCTTCATCACTTATTTCTTTTTTTGAAAGAAGTGTAGCCATGCGATTAATATCCATAATAAAACGATAATTGTAATTCAACAATTTTGAAACACTTTCTTTTTCAATAAGTTCTTGATTTTCTTTTAGTTTATTAAGTTCATCAATTATTAAGTGGGTTGTCATTAAAGCTTCATCAGTATATGAACCTTTCATACGATGATTTAGAATGTTTTTTAATTCGAAAATTAATTGTTTGTTATTATTAATTAATTCGGAAATCTTTGATTTGAAAGCATCCTGTTTACGGGTATGAAGAATAAAGCGAACACCAAAAATAACGATAATTGAACCAATGATAACAAAGGTAACTCGAAGAAGCATTGACCAAGTAAGACCAAGATCAGGGTAAATGGCAGCAACCGCCATTTGTGTTCCCATAACCATATTTATAAAAACACTTTTAGTACACATCATCATAGTAAATCCAACTAATAGTACAACTAGCAGGCGAATACTATCAGGTAAAAATTGAGTTATTGATGCAAAAATTAATAGTCCAGCTATAGTGCCTAAGATACGAACGCCTGTATCTTTTAAGGTATCGTCAGGATACATAGAAATAGTAGTATAAGCCGTTATAGCAATCCAGTAACTATCAATAATTTTAAGCAAGTCGGCAACTAAAAAGCTAGCAGCAACAAGAATTGATGTTTGTAAAGCAAATCTAAAACTTTGATGTTTAAATCCAAAACGACGTTTTAATGATTCCCATCTAAAACGATAACCTCTTAAAAGACTTGTTTCAGTATTTTTTAAAGC
Source organism: uncultured bacterium (assembly GCA_959020415.1). Taxonomy (GTDB): domain Bacteria; phylum Bacillota_I; class Bacilli_A; order RF39; family UBA660; genus Coprosoma. The sequence continues at coordinate 7,224 of CAUERX010000008.1, forward strand.
TTCTGTACACGCCAATGTTTTAATTAAACTCGATAAAACTAAACGCCAATCGTTATTAAAATAGGCGTCACTAAGTTCATGTTTTTGGATTAATCGCGCTAAATAATCTTTTAAGTCTTCATAGGTTTTTGTTTTTTCAAAGGTTTTAGCTAATTCAGAGAAAAATTTATAATCTTTTTTAGTAAACTTATCCTGATGTTTACTAATGTCATAAATTAATTGTGCTAAAGCTTCAGAATGCATTAATAAGCGAAAATTAAATTTTTCACTATTATTTAAAATACCATCTTGGTTAATGACATTTGAATGAATAGCTGAACAATATCCTGACGTTAAAGCATAAACTTCACTGACATTTATATCCTCTGGCTTTGTTTTTTTTATGTTTTTAAGATGATTTAATACCCAAGTATAAGACTTTGAAACGAAGGGATTAATAGCTGATGTTTTTTGAAACTTTTTCATAATTGCCACAAATATAGTAACAACCACAAAGCAATAAACAACAGCTAACATTCTCATTGGTATTTGTTCTAACGTTACAGGAAAAATTTGTAATAAAACAAATTCTAACCCTAACAAGAAATGATTTTTTGGAGCAAATTCATCAGAATAAACATAAGTAATAAAAAATAAAACTATGAAATTTAAGGTTACTGATGTAAATGTATTAAAAGTGGCAAAGGAAGCCATAGCAGCAATTCCCACTAGTAACAATCCATATTTAGTGTAATTTACCTTTGACAGGGATGAATATAATAATGCTTTTGAGAGGAATAAGAAGACCATACCTAATAAAGCATTTTCCATTCCAAAAAGAATAAAGACTGTTAAAAATAAGAAAACAGCTAACAGAACGTAAGGAATGGCATTCAAAAATATTTTAAAATATTTATTTATTGTTTCTTCCATAATTACTCCTTTCTAAGGTTTGAGCGCAAAAAAAGGCCTTTAGCCATTTTAACTTTATGCGCAGCGTATAGAATTATACCACGCCAGTTTTAGTTATGCAATAGTTTTTATTAACTATGGGAAAATATGTGAGAAAACCCAATTCATTAATTTGAATTGGGTTAATCATAATAAAAGGTCTTCAATGTTTACATCTCCTGAAGCTATATAAGAATTTCTATACTTTTCCTCTTTTGATACATCTTCACCAAGCCAATTTGGTTTTTTAAAGGTTTCAAAGACCTTATCGTTTGGAAATTCATCCTCAGCTATAATTAAGCCTTCAAGCCAGTCTAAGAAAACATCTAGTTCAATTGTTAATCCATCTTTGTTTGGAATTAAATACCTATTTTTATGAATTATTCTTCCATCGATTTTAGTGTTTAAATGGTCAAATGCTTTTTTGGATATTGGTAATTCATATTCAGTACAAACATTACATTTATTTTTCTTTTGTTCATCATTTGAGTACTTATATGTTAAAAAATAGTCACGATTATATTTTCTTACTCTTAAAGTTGGCTCACTTCCGTGATTTAAATATCCTTGGGTTATCTCTACTTTCTTATACTCATCTAAATTATCAGGCAATTTTTTAACTAAATATTTTCTTTCTATTTCTTCCATATTTCCTCCTATTATATATATTAAATATATCGCAGTTCTCTTTAATATTCAATTTTGTTGTTTGAAAAAACAATTCAAATTAATGAACTGTTTATGATGTAATTAAAGTTATTTCAGAGACTTTCCAGTTCTTTCCGTCTTTTACTAATCGGAAATCAGTAGCTTTGCTTTCTTTTGTCTCAGCACAAGTTATACTTGGAATGGTGGAACCAGCACTGACACAACTTGTATCATAGTTAGTATTAACTGCTTGAAAATAAAGCTCATTATTAGTTTTACTCATTAATTTTAAGCTTGCTTCTTTAAAGAAATAATTATCGATTTTTTCTTTAATTAAGTAATAATCGTTATTAACTTTACCAATAAAGCCTTTTGGATATAAAATATTATTATTAATAAAGTCATTAGTAAAATTATTGGTAATTGCTTCGTCATAATTACTTACTAACTGAACTGAAGAATTCATAGCATAAGTTTTAATTCCAAACTTATTTAAGCTATCTATAAGTTCACTATTATCTAAAACAACATCGTTTGTTTTAACTAAATTATATATTTTATCGATGTCACTTTTTGTATTAGTAGCGGTGGCAATGGCAATATAATATTTTTCAGTAGCTAATTTTGTTGCATCCTCATCAGTTAGCTCTTCATCACCCGTTTTATTAACAATTGTTTTTTCAGTGTCAGTTGGATCGGTAGACATATATTTATTAATTGCAGCATAGCTAACTACAGCAACTACTAATAAGATAAACGTTATAAAAATACGCAATGAACTTACATCTTTTTCTTCATGAATTGGTCTAGCCATGATTTCACCTTCTCTCTTACTCTTCTTCTTTATTTTCCATTTTAACTAAAACTTCACGAGGCTTTGAACCATTCGCGGGCCCAACAATTCCTCTTTCCTCTAATAAGTCTATACATCTAGCGGCTCTATTATACCCTAAACGGAATCTTCTTTGCAATAGTGAGGCACTAGCTTTTCCTTGAGTAATGACAAATTCAACAATTTCGTTATAAAGCGGTTCTTCATAATCATCTTGAACCATAGTAGTAGCCCCTTTATCCTCTTCAGAAATTGTTAATGAATTATCATATTTAGCTTTTTGCTGCTTGATAGTGTAATCAACGACATCTTTAATTTCTTCGTCGCTAATAAAGTTACCTTGAACACGAATTGGGATGTTTTCTCCTTGAGGCTTTAGTAACATATCACCTTTACCTAAAAGCTTTTCAGCTCCACTCATATCTAATATGGTTCTAGAATCAATGCTACTTGAAACAGCAAAAGCAATTCTCGATGGGATGTTGGCTTTAACTACTCCGGTAATAACATCAGTACTTGGTCTTTGAGTGGCAACAATTAAATGAATGCCAGCGGCTCTAGCCATTTGAGTAATACGCATGATTGAATCTTCAACCTCTTTAGCCGCAACTAACATTAAGTCAGCTAATTCGTCGATAATAACAACAATATATGGAAGTGGTTGCAATTCATCATCTTCTAAGGTTTCATTTTTCTTAGCTACGTAAGCGTTATAGCCAGCGATATTTTTAGTACGACTTTCTTCAAATAGTTCATATCTATCTTCCATGATCTTAACAATTTTTTGAAGGACGATATTAGCTTTTTTTGGATCGGTAACTACTGGGGTTAGTAAATGAGGAACTCCATTATACATTGAAAGTTCAACTTTTTTGGGATCGACTAAAACTAATTTAACTTCGTCAGGTTTAGTACGCATTAAAATTGAGGTTATCATACTATTGATACAAACTGATTTACCGCTTCCGGTGCTTCCAGCCACTAATAAATGTGGCGTTTTATCAATTTCACACCATATTGGATTACCCATAATACTACGACCTAAAGCAACTAAAAGTTTACTATCTTCTTTAGTTTTTGGAACTTCTTCTAAGATTTCTCTAATAGCTACTGGACTAACTACCTTATTAGGAAGTTCAATACCAACTGTCTTTTTACCAGGTATTGGAGCTTGAATACGAACATCTCTAGCACCAAGCTCTAAAGCAATTTCTTTATTTATACCAGTGATTTTAGAAACTTTTGTTCCAGATTTTACTTCTAATTCGTATTGCGTAACTGACGGTCCAATATTGGCTGCGACAACTTTACCTTCAATGCCAAAGTCATTTAAAACCTTTTCTAGATCAGTAACATTCTTTTTAATGGCTTCCTGATTTTCTTTAACGTTAACTTTCTTTGGCTTATTTAAAATGTTAATTGAAGGTTTTTTATAAGTTCCAGTCGGAACAGCTTCTTCTGGTATTTCCGTATTTTCTTCTTTAACTGGGGTTTTTGGTAACTCGTCAATAGAAGAAATAACAATTTTTTTATCTTCTTCATACTTTTCTTCCGCTTCTTTAGCGGCTCTTTCAGCTCGAAGATTAGCTTTAAGTTCTTTGGCTTTTTGACGTTTAGCTTTAATCCATGTAACAACATCATATATTGAAATACCTGTAAACATTATTAATCCACAAACAATTAAAGCTATGCAGACAACTTCAGTACCGTGTAAGGTAAGTAAACTTACAAATAGCACAGCGAATAAAGCGCCGAGCATACCTCCACCTTGAATATCAACAGCTCCTTGAATAAAGCCCATAAGATTATTAATTGTCTCAGTTAAAATTTCAAAGCCCTCAATACCATGTTTGCTTAAACTAGCTATATACCCAGTATGGGATAAGATTAAAATGCCTAAAACAAGGACATAAAACCCAATTAATCTTGAGGTTAAAAAATCTGGTGCTTCCCTTTTTACCATCATATAAACACCACAAGTCCCTACTAAAATAAGTAATGGTACATACCAAACACCAACTAGAAAAGCAGCAAAACCACGGATGATATCTGCAACAACCCCAAATGGGCAACAACCAATTATAGCAACGAGTATTAAAACAATTCCTTTGATCTCAACGCTATAAGCGGCACTTTTTTTCTCTGGTGATTTTCTCTTTTTCTTCTTGGCCATAATTCTTCCTCCATTATCTATTTCATTATAGCATATTTTAAGTTAAAGAAAAACAATTTTCTCTTTATTTTCCCTTAGTTTCATGATATGTTTTTTCGGTGTTAACACGCCAAATATTATCTTTATCTTTAAGGTTATTAGTAATGTTTTTAACAGTTTCAAAGGCTGTCATCATCGAATGATCCATATTGTTATAACGGTGCTGGCCATTACGACCAATACAATATAAATTATCATACTTATTTAAATAATCTATTAAAGTATTTATTTCACTATAGGTATCAAAATAAGCAGGATAGGCTTTTTTTACTTTTTCTAGATGAAAATCAATAACATTCTCTTTATCTATTATGCCCATTTTATTTAATTCATCAATAGCAAAGCTAATACAATCTTTTTTGTCCATATTCCAAAAATCATCGTTTTCATTACAAAAATATTCTAAACCAAGCCAAACGGTTTTTGTAAAATCTTTAACCATATATGGTGACCAATTGTTAAAAATTTGAAGACGGCCTAATTTAATATTTGGTTCTTGAACATAAATCCAGCAATCAGGTATGAGATTGTTAATGGTTTTTGTTTTAGTTTCGTTTTTAATATTTAGTTTTTTTACAAGTAAACCAACAGTAACAAAGTCACGATATGGAAGACCTTTGGCAATATCACAATATTGCTTAGGAGCCTTTGGCTCGATATTCATAACTAAGTCTTTAAGGGGCATTGAAGATATAAAAATATCCCCTCTTACTTCTTTTAAACCGTTTTTAGTTTGACAGGTAACAGAAACTATTTTTCTTTTTTCATGAGTAATTGTTACTACTTGATGATTCTTTTTTATATGTCCGCCTAATTTTATAAATTCAGCCGCAACGGTTTCCCAGAAATGGCCTGGACCATATTTAGGATACATAAATTCTTCAATTAACGAGGTCTCGGTTTCAGTTTTAATATTAAATGTTTTACTGAACATATCTTTAATAATGTTAGTAATCGAAAGACCTTTTACTCTTTGACTTCCCCAGTCGGCACTAATATCTCTAGGGTGTCTACCCCAAAGTTTTTCAGTATAATTTTCAAAAAACATTTGATATAGTTTTTTACCAAAACGGTTGATATAAAAATTTTCTAAATTATTTTCTTCTTTTTTTAAAATAACAGATTTCAAATAGCTGGTTCCGCTAATAAAAGTTAATTTTAATCCCATGTTTTTAAAGGTTTGGAATTTTAACGTGATTGGGTAATCAAAAAAATTCTTTAAATAATAAATTCTAGATACACGACGGCGAAGTAGCATTACTCTATCTTCTTCATTAGGATCAGGCCCATTTTTGTTAACTTTTTTTTCTCGTCCTAGAATTCTATCATCAAAGGTTTGTTTACCTTGAATATTCATAATGCTTGTCCAAAAATCTTTAACTGTTTGATCTTTTGAAAAAAAACGATGGCCACCAATATCCATGCGATTCCCGTGGTAATTAATTGTTTTAGAAATTCCACCAATGTCGTTACTCTCTTCTAAAATTGTAACATCATAATTAGAACCTTTTTTTAACAGTTCATATCCAGCAGTTAATCCAGCAGGACCAGCACCGATTATTATTACTTTTTGTTTTTGCATGTTTACACCTCAAGACAATAGTAGGAACACCCTTACTCTATATTTTAATTATACTTGATAAATGGTAAATTGTAAACAAAAGCAATTAAAAAAGCAAGTTTAGGGAGCATCCTGCTTTATATTTTTATATGGTTTTGCTCTTTCCTTTTTTAAGATAGTTTACTATGTCTACTTTTTCTTTTACTTTATTTGAATAGGAGATTACGATTACACATTTTTTGTCTTTATGCGCTAAAGAAGTAAAAATGTTTAAAATAGCTTCTTCAGTTTCTTTGTCTAAATTTCCTGTTAGTTCATCAGCTAAGATTATATCAGGGTTATAAGCTAAGTCTCTAGCAATCGAAACTCTTTGTTGTTCACCGCCAGAGAATGTTAAAATTTTACGGTCAGCTTTCTATTCATCAATTCCTACTTTTTTTAAAAATTTTAATACCTTATCTCGCTTGTTTTTATCTTTAATACCACTAAGTCTATTGAAAGTAAAACATTTTCTAAGGCTGTATAACTCTAATATTGTAATAGCATTTAGAGAAACGTCTAGATTATTAGTGCTAGCTAACATGCCAAGATTTGGTTTATCAAAGCCTTTACCACCAAAATGTTTTCAATTTTAGTTTGTTCTTCTTGATAACTACTAATTTCATTTTCTAACATTTTATTAGTAACTGGCTGACTTAACCCATACCCAATGCCAGTTCCAATAATAAAGGAAATTACAGCAATTATAAATAGTTATAGTATTAACTGAGTAATTAATTTTTGCTTACTCATTCTAATAGCTCTTAAGAACCCAATTTCGTATTTACGATCACGAATATTTCGCATATTAATAACGGCCAATATAACAGCATCTACGATTAAAATAATTATTAAAAATGTTAATGAAAAATTACTAATATTTTGAATTGGTTTTAAGGTAGCAGCAATTTGGTCGGTATTATCGGATACGTTGTAATAATCACTTAAACCTTTTTCTCTAACTTCTTTTTCAAATTTATCTAGATCATTAGAATCTTTTAAATAGAATTTAGCATTTAAACTATTCGCGTTATCTGCGTTTTCTAGAATTGTGTTCATGGCAGTTTCTGTTATATAAATTTGATTTTGACTATTTAAAGCAGCTATATTCATAAAGTTATCATCACTACTATCACTTTCGGTTTCAAAAATTCCAACTATTTTAAGTTCGTATGTTTGGTTCGAATCTGAAGGTGAATATAGCTTAACTGTATCACCTACTTTCAAGTCGTTTTCATCGACTAGATCTTCACTAATTACAATATTGTTTTCTTTGTCTTCACTAGTAATCATATTACCATCAGCAATTTTTGAAGTTCCACTTACAAAGACATCCATATAGAAAACATCTGAGTAGGCGGTAATTTTAACTTGATTTTATTCACCATGTCCTTCATTCATACCCTCAGGCTTGTCTACAGGCTTATTAGTGTTCGTATCGCCTTCAGTCTTGTAAACACTGCGCTCATATCAATTGGTTCGATTTCATCGGATGACAAACTTGTTTCTAGAGTATAGTAATAACTTGAAACATAATCGAAATCACTATATTTTTTTACGTCATCAATAGTTAATTTATCAACGGTTGTATTACTATCATTATTTTTTTCTTGTTATATTCTCGTTCAACTATATAACATTACTATAAGTAATACAAGTACCCTATTTAATTATTTACACAAAAAAATACTAGATGCGTTCTAGTATTTCCTTCTTTTTGTTTTCATATTCTTCTTGGGTTAAAATTTTATCATCATATAATTTTTTTAAATTTTCAAGTTCAACCATGTAATCATTTTCTTCAATTTTCTCTATTTTATTATTTAAACTAGTTAAACCTATATAATAAATTAAACCTAAAATTCCAGAAATAAATGAGAAAAACACAAAAAATATTGACCAACCCAAAATTGAAGATTTATAATTTATAACTTCAGTATCTGGCATATTAGAATAATCATATAATTTGTAGCCACCAATAATCATTGGAATACCCCAAATTAAGCCAATAATGAATAAACAACTAACAATACCAAGGACAATGCCAATGATACCAGCAGCTTTTAATAACGCTTTATCAGACATTATTTAATCGCTTCCTTTCGTGAAAGGTTCAATCTTCCTTTCTTATCATATCCTAATGATTTAACTAGGATTTCATCACCGACTTTAATCATATCACTTGGCTTTTCAACACGTTTAGTGTCCAATTGTGATACATGAACTAAGCCTTCTGTTCCAGGCCATAGTTCAACAAAACAACCAAAGTCTTCAACTTTAACAACTTTACCTGTATAAATGGTATCCATTTCAACTTCTTTGATAACATCTTTAATACGATTAGCTGTTTCTTCGATAACTTTTTTATCACTATGATAAATAATGACAGTACCATCATCTTCTAAATCAACTTTAACAGCATTAACATCGTTAACACTTGTAACGTTACTTGTTTCAAGAATAATTTTAGTGATCATTTCGCCACCTTTTCCGATAACTTCTTTAATCTTATCCGGATTAATAGTAAAAGTCATCATTTTTGGTGCGTATTCACTAACTTCAGGTCTTGGTTCTGGAATTGTATCTGTAAGAACTTCTAAAATTTGCAATCTTGCTTCTTTAGCTTGGTACAAAGCTTCTTTTAGGATTTGTTTACTAATGCCTTTAATTTTGATATCCATTTGTAAAGCACAAATACCATCTTTGGTTCCTGCTACCTTAAAATCCATATCACCTAAGTGATCTTCCATACCTTGAATGTCGGTTAAAATAGTATATTCATCACCAGCAGTTATTAGTCCCATAGCAATACCCGCAACTGGAGCTTTAATTGGAACACCTGCGGCCATTAAACTCATACATCCCGCACAGATACTTGCTTGTGAAGAAGAACCATTACTTTCTAAGATTTCTGACACAACTCTAATCGTATATGGAAATTCATCTTCTGAAGGGATAACTTGGGCTAAAGCTTTTTCGCCTAAAGCACCATGTCCAACTTCTCTTCTGCCTGGAGCGCCATATCTACCAGTTTCACCAACTGAAAATTGTGGGAAGTTATAGTGTAACATAAATCTTTTTTCTGATTCTAAATCTAAGCCGTCTAAAATTTGATGTTCACCTAATGCACCTAGAGTTGTCACTGATAAACTTTGAGTTTCCCCTCTTGTAAATAAAGCCGAGCCATGCGTTCTTGGTAAAATGTCAATATCAGCAGATAGTGGCCTAATTTCTTTCATTTCACGACCATCTGCACGTTTTTTTTCTAAAACAACGATTTTACGGAAAGCCTCATATTCAACTTCTTCAAAAACTAAAGTTACTTTAGTTAATAATTGTTTTAATTCTTCAGGTTTTAAAGTCTCTTCATTTGCTTCTTTATATTCATTAACTAAGTTATCTTTTATTTCGTCTATTTTACCGTATTTTTCTAGCTTGTCTTTGATTCTTAAAGCGGCGTCAAGCGGTTCTTTTATTTTACTAGTAATTTCGGCTTTTAAAGTTTCAGAAATTTCTAGTTTTTCATATTCCATTTTTGGCTCGCCAATTTCTTTAATAATTTCTTCCTCGAAAGCAATTAACTCTTTGATAGCATCATGACCAAACATTAAAGCCTCTAGCATATCATCTTCATTAACCTCTTTCGCTGAAGATTCAACCATATTAATTGCTTCTTTTGTTCCAGCGACTGTTAAATCAATATCTGATATTTCAGCTTGTTCAATTGTTGGATTAATAATAAATTCACCATTAATTCGTCCAACTTTTACACTAGCAATTGGTCCATTAAATGGAATTTTACTAATTGAAGTAGCTAAAGATGAACCAAATAATGCAGCCATTTCTGGGGAATTATTTGGGTCAACTGATAATACAGTATTAACAATTTGGACTTCATTTTTGAAGTCTTCTGGGAATAGTGGACGCATTGGTCTATCAATCATTCTAGCGGCTAAAGTCGCATTTTCGGTTGGACGTCCTTCCCTTTTGATAAATCCACCAGGGATTTTACCAACTGAATATAATTTTTCTTGGTATAGTACCATAAGTGGGAAAAAGTCTGATAATAAATTAGCAGTTTTTGAAACAACAGACGTTGATAAAACTACAGTATCTCCATACCTCACTAGAACTGCCCCACTAGCTTGTTTAGCTAATTGTCCATGTTCAACAATTAATTTTCGACCTCTAAAGTCTAATTCAAATACTTTCTTCATTGCGTCCTCCTATATAAAAGGCACTCAAAAAAAGAGTGCCTACTTATCTTTTATTATTTTCTTAAGCCTAAAGATTTAATAAGATCACGATATTCAGTGATATCTTTTTGCATTAAGTATTTTTGTAAACTCTTTCTGTGACCAACTTTCTTAAGAAGTCCTCTTTTTGAATGATAGTCATGTGGATGAGTTTTTAAATGTCCATTTAATTCGTTAATTTCTTCGGTAAGAATTGCGATTTGAACAGCAGCAGATCCTGTGTCTTGTTCGTTTTTACCATATTTTTTAACGATACTAGCTCTTTGTTCTTTTGTTAAAGCCATTTTCTTTCCTCCTTTTCTTTTTTATATGCTTAATCCGAGAATAAAAGATGGAGTTCTTCTAATCCAAGAATAAGTACATTAATAATATACACTACTTTAGTAAAAAATGCAAGAAATTAAAAATAAAAATAATTTTTGTTAATGTCTTGAACTATTAATTGATTTTTTAAACATCTTTCCAAATTCGGTTTTAGGATTTTTGTCAGCTAATTTTTTATAGAAAAAAGCTTGTGATGTAGTGTTACGAAAATCATAGGTTTTTTTGTTTTTATTACTACCAATTGTGAGCAATGGGAAACCATCTTCTCCTAGTTTCCAACCAACACTTTTATAACTAAATTCAACATCCTTTTCACTAACACCATTAGCTCTTTGGGCTTGATACATTTCAATTCTACGTTTTTCAAGAAAAATATTACGAAAGGCATTAAAATCCGGATGATTATTTTGAGTGTCACTTATATGTTTAGTTACTACATCTTGTGGATATTGTTCTTCAAATACTCGTGTACTTAAAAGGGCATCTCTTTTAATCGCAGGGTTATATCCAACCCCAATCCCTACGGCAATAAAATTATCACGAACTAAATTTTCATAAGTTTCAACGTAGTCATTTCTTACACATACGATTTCATTGGTAGTTGCTTCAGCAAAACCAAATTGCTCACGTAATGAAATCCATGCTGGATGATACCTAATAATAAATGGATCTATATGCTCTCCATGATCGGCAACTGTTTCTAGACTTCTTCCCATTTCTTTAGCCATTTGTACATTATGACTAAAGCGCATAAGTTGATCGCCAACTTTTTCCGGATTAGAGTATTTTTGCCCATCTAATCTAATATATTCAATAGGCCAGTTGGCATTATCATTAAACTTTACACTCGCACTGCTTTCAGTGACATAACCGACATTTTCTATAAAACTTTGCTTTTTAGCCTCTAATGTCATAGTTGAATAATTTTTATTTCTTGTTTTCATAATACACCTCAGCGTATTATATTATAGAAAAAACACCCTAGAGTCAATATCTTTACTAGGTGTTTTAATATTTAAATTAACTATTGTGTTGTTATTTTAAACCAATATTTTATAAATTACAGCTATATCATCTATTTCTTTAAATCTTGGTAGTTTCTCTAAAGAAGAATCTTTTTCTTCAATGCGTTTCAAATGACTATAACAATATTTAACGCCTTGCTCTTTTACTAAAGTGAAAAAATCTTTATTCGATAATTCTAAATATTTTTGATAATTTTGAAATCCTTCGTTGCAAAGAATTATTGAATGGGCATCATCATAATTTATTTCACTATAAAAATATTTATTTTTTTCGTCAAGACTAGAATATAGTTCTTTAAAGTTAATTTCATTTAATGCTTTATCTTTTAAGCTAATAAAATTATTTTGACTTTCTTCCTTTAGTCTTTTTAATAATGCATTTTTATAATTACTAATTTCTTGACGTTCTAAAAGATAAACTTTATCGGCTTTTAAATAGCACTTAACATCATTAATTAAAAGGATTTCTAGTTTATCAACATTTTTTTTACAAATCCCCAAACTAATATAGGGAATGTTACCTTTAAAATTTCTATTGACATAATTACTAGCCTTTATAGCAGCACCTATCGCATTTTCAGTTAACAGATATTTTTTTAAGGCCATTTTTAAATTTGAAACATACCATTTTACTGATGTTATATCATTATTTGGTTCTAAACTACCATCGATTACAAAAGTATAGTTTTTTGTATTGGTGGCGGCGGTTAAACGATAATTTCCGGCTTTTTTATTTACTTTCTCTACTGTTTTCATATAGCATTTTCCACATCCTTAATTTGCCATTTTCTTTTTGGTAAATTGCCAGCTCTTTTCCCTCTTTATCAACAAATAAAACTCTTTCATTACTTCCATCTAGTGGAACACCATTTAGAATTTTGAATTTTTCTTCATCACTTACTTCTTTAACCTTAATATCTAAAGCGTCTTTAATAGTCATTATTTGACAATGACCTTTTTCAATATCTTTAATGTTATATGCTTCAGCAAGCTTAAATTTTCCTTGACTAATTCTAGTTAAAGCCCTCATAGTTCCATAAGTGTTCAAATGATAAGCAATATCTCTAATTAAACTTCTAATATAAGTACCTTTACTAACTTTAGTATAAAAAGTAAAAATGGTTTTATTATCTTTAATTTCATACGATAATAATTTATTTTTAAACACGGTTATTTCTTTTTTAGGAAGCTCTACGTCTTCGCCTTTTCTCGCATATTCGTAAAGTTTTTTCCCATTTACTTTTACAGCTGAATATTTAGGAACTTCTTGATTATAAGTTTTTTCAAAATATTTTAAAGCCATAGTAATGTCTTCTTTACTAATTACTTTAGTTTCCTTTTTTAATATAGTTCCTTCGGTATCTAAAGTATCAGTTTCTAAGCCAAGTATTACTTCAGCTTGGTATTCTTTAGTTTGACTTGTTAAAACCTCTGATAATTTAGTAGCTTTACCTAAAGTAATAACTAATACGCCGGTTGCGAGAGGATCTAAGGTACCGGTGTGCCCACATTTAGTATTTAAAAGGCTTTGAACTTTATTTACAATATCTCTGCTTGTTGGCCCACTTGGCTTATTTACTACTAATATTCCTGTTTTATTATTTGCGTATTTCAAATTCAGTACCTTCCCTAGTATCTTTAATGATAATGTTTTGACTTAGTAATTCTTCTCTAATGGCATCGGCCTTAGCGTAGTCTTTATCTTGTTTAGCCTGATTACGTTCTTTTATTTTCTCTTCAATATGCGCCTTTAATTCAGGGGTAATCTCTTCAACTTTTAATAAATCCAGACTTAAAACTTTATCAAAGTCATTTATCAAATATAATTTACTTTTATTGGAAAGATTTGATTTTAAAACATTATAAACTGTTGTCAAAGCTAAAGACGTATTTAAATCATTGCTTAGAGCTTCTTTAAACTCCATTTGAAACGCTTTTATTTTATCATGTTCTAATTCGCCTTCTTTTTTAAGTTTTTTTATTTTACTAACTAATTTATTATAAGCGTCTTTGGCATTATCTAAATTATTAAAATCAAATAACAATTGTTTACGATAATGGGAACTTAAACACATATATCTAAATACTAATGGATTATAACCGTTTTTTACTAAAGTATCAACGGTTAAAAAGTCACCTTTTGATTTACTCATTTTACCGGTAGCATCATTAAGATGTTCAGTATGGAACCAATAATTACACCAAGGATGACCTAAATAGGCTTCTGATTGAGCAATTTCGTTAGTATGATGTGGGAAGATGTTATCAACTCCACCACAATGTATATCGAGATACTCACCTAGATAATTAATAGATATGGCTGAACATTCAATATGCCATCCAGGGTATCCAGTTCCAAATGGACTATCCCATTTTAATTCTTGATCATCAAATTTTGATTTAGTAAACCATAAAACAAAATCCCCTTGGTTATGTTTACCTTGGTCTTCTTCAACACCGTCTCTTACCCCAACTACCATTTCATCTTCTTTATGGTTTGTTAAAGCATAATAATCAGATAATTTGGTTATATCAAAATAAATATTACCATTTGATTTATAAGCATAGCCTTTTTCTAATAATGATTCAATTATTTTTATATATTTATCGATACATGCCGTTGCAGGTATAACAATATCTGGCCATCTAATATTTAATTTTTCACAGTCGCTCTTAAAAGCATCTGTATACCTTTTTGCAATATCTAAAACAGTAGTGTGCTCTCTTTTAGCGCCTTTTAACATTTTATCATCACCGCTATCGGAGTCACTTGTTAGATGTCCAACGTCAGTGATATTCATACATCTTTTAACATTATATCCTAAATATTTTAAAGATTTTTCTAAAATGTCTTCGGAAATATAGTTACGCATATTGCCAATATGCGCGAAATGATAAACAGTTGGTCCGCAAGTATATAAAGTTACTTCTTCTTTATTATGAGGAATAAATTCCTCAACTTGCCTTGTAAGTGTGTTATATAATTTCATTTTCATCACCTTGCCTTATTATAACATATTACTATAGTTTATTTCTAGAATATCAGAAAAAAACTAAAAATTACATATTAGATTAATTTGAAATCGACCGTTGACTTATTACTTAAAATTTTAAAGAATTTTAAAAATAATTATTGCATAAAATAAAGTAATATGATATTATATAAAAGTCAGGAGATTTGGACCCTTAGCTCAGTTGGTTAGAGCATCCGGCTCATAACCGGACGGTCGATGGTTCGAATCCATCAGGGTCCACCATTTAAATATGCGGGTGTGGCGAAATTGGTAGACGCACTAGACTTAGGATCTAGCGCCTTACGGCATGGGGGTTCAAGTCCCTTCACCTGCACCATAATGAAATTTGCCCTTGTTTTATAAGGGTTTTTGTTTGCTAGAAAATATTTTGGTCTTGTTTTACATTTATTTGTGATAGAATATAAGTGGTGATAATATGATAACTAGAAATAAAAGATTAGAACAAATTAAATATGTAGTTGATAATAGTGACAATGTAAAGATAAACGAAAATAAAATAAGTGATTATGCCAATATGTTAAAAGTAAACGAAAATAGTCATTATTGGCTAAATAAATATAAAAATGACTTTTCGGAAAAACAGCTTATTTTATTAGTATTCATAATAGAATCAATAAATTTTTGTTTTTGGAAAAAGCCGTATATTGAAAAAGATTTTAATGGGTATCACTATAATCGCTCAACAGCCATGATTTATTCATTGTTAGATAAAAGTATAACTGATAAAAATTTTTTAGCCATTGATAATTTAATCAATTTAACAAAGAAAAGTTTAATAAATATTTTGGGTGGAGATAATGATTTACCTTTAATAGATGAAAGATATAATAATCTCAGGGAAACAATAAATATTATTTATAACAAAGGTGATAAGTTTTTTGACGAGTTATTTAGCATTAAAAGTTGCACGGGATTATTAGAATATATTATAAATAATTTTCCTAGTTTTAGAGATACAAGTAATTATAAGGACCAAAAAATTTATTTTTATAAACGAGCTAATTTATTGGTTCGCGATTTGTTTGAAGTGAGTTTTATGATAAAAAAAAATATTACAAGTATTGACGATTTACTAGGATGCGCGGATTACGTTATTCCTAAGATTTTTAGATATTACGGCCTAATTGAATACAGCGATGAATTAGCTAATATCATTGATAATGAGGATTTAATTCTACATGATTCTAATTTTGAAATTGAGATTAGAGCAAATATGCTTTATGTTATTGAATTAATAAAGGCTGAATTAGAACATAATGGAGTGAAAACAAATTCAATTTTATTAGATAACTTTATATGGGTTACAGGAAGAAACATCAAAGGTAATCATCATTTAACAGAAACAATTTTCTACTAAGCATAAAAAAGATTATCAATTATGATAATCTAATTATCTACCCCTACTTTTTTATAAGCAATATTAAACATAATAACACTTAATAATAACCATGCTGTAATCACAATAAATGGTATACCTACACTAGAAAGGCTCATGGTACTATCGCCAATATTTTTAAAAATAGTCATCATTGCATCGGTTGGTAATAGCGCTGATATATTTTCAGCTGTTTTATTGCCAATCATGCCAATAAACATTGGTGCCATAAGGACAACCATAAAGGGCATTGAAAGTAATCCAGCAGACATTTGGTTCTTGGCAAATAATCCAACAAAAGCCCCAAACAAGATAATTGCAAGTCCTACAAAAAGTGAAACTAATTGATATAATATAAAACTACTCATAGGTAAGCCTAGAATAAGATATATTAAAATATTACCAACGATTACAAACAACATACAAATTAAAGCTTTTGCGGTTAATATTTCTGAAGCTTTAATATCATTCAGCATTAAAGTTCTTAGGGTGTTTTTTTCTTTTTCTTCAGCGATTATAGTTCCCATTAAAGCAACTGGAACCATTGCTAAATTTAATATTTAATTGGTTAGTTAATATTTTGATGGTTGTTATTTTTCCAACACCGCTAGGTTCTAGAAACCCGAAAATTTCATTTTGTTTAACTTCAAATGTAAGATCATTTAAAATCTGTTTATTTCCAAATGAAATACTTAAACTTTTAGCTTTTATCATTTTGAACTTCTCCTATCTATTAATATTGTATTATATTTAACTATTATCATAAAGGTTTAAATAAAAAAAAGCTTAGCGCTTTTATTTTTGAATCATATTTAAAAGATTGATTTTGAACATATCTTTTTCAGCATGCTCTTTAGAAACCATAACACCTTTATAAGTTACTAGTTCTGATTGATGACCTTCACTTAAAATATCTTCAGGACTTAAACTTCGAAGAACGATTATCTTATTAGCTTCATCTAAAACATAATGAAGCCTTACTTCGCCATGGACTTTTGTAAATAAGGCATCTGTTGGCAAGGTTATTTGGTACTCCTCGGTTCCATCTTCAAGTGTTACTTTTTCACCAAGAAGAACACCGCTTTTTAAAGATGGATAAAATTCAAAATATAGTTTTTTAAAAGCAAGCATGTTATATTTTTTTAATGCGCTTTCTAATTTTTTAAATTCATTTTCATTGTCATAACCAAAAATGTATTTATCTGCTTGTTTTGGCATAGGTGGTCTTCCTTTCTGTCTACTTTCCTACTATAAATTAATAGTAACATAAAAACAAAAGGAAAGTCAATTATTTAGACTTTTATTTACGCTTATTTGGCAAAGAAAAACACGCAAATGCGTGTTTATTTAGTTTTACCAGTAGCTACAAATCCTTTACTAGTTAAAGAACTATCATTACAACTACTCCATTTATATGTATTATTGTTGTTTTTATACGTACGATCGCGATAACGATAATATGTAACATTTTTATAAGTGTTTTTAGTTACATAATTTGGCATTGTTTTAACACATGTTACAAAGCTATTATAACTACCACCATTATCAAAATCTGATGGACAAACATAAACTATTTGTTTTTTACCATCTTTAATAACTGTTACTTTTTTAGAGTTTTGTGTATGTTTATAAGTACCTGATTGTTCAACGACTGTACCAGTTTTAACTTTTTCTGTTTTAATTTGAACTTGTCTTGAATTTGATGAACTTATTTTATTAGTAGTCCATGCTGACCAATTACCATAATTAGTCCAACCAGATGTTATTTTAACATACTGGCATTGATTATTATCTGTGCTATTAGAACTAGAATTTTGTTCTTCAAGGTTATTTGAAGTTTGCTCTTCTTTATTTTCAGTTAATTTTTTTTTTTCGCAAACGTCACTTGTACAATATTCATAAGGTCCAATATAACTATTTATATATGCTGTCTTATCGGTACAAGCTAAGTTTACTTTTAAACTATAATCTGTTTTATTTTTAGTTACTTCAACGTATGATTTTTTATTATCACATTTTTTGCCTTTACTATCGGTAAATTCAACTAATAGGTTTTTATTTAACATTTCACCTAAAGTAAGCTTTTTGGTTTTACCTTCTTCTTCTGGTAATCTTGAACCATTATAGTATGCTAAAGCGGCATCTTTCATGGTTTCAATATTTGTATTAAATACTTGATTATTTGAAGTTCCAAGTTTTTGATCAATTAAATTTTTAACATAGTTTTTTGTTGGAAATAACCAAATAACTATGAAGATTAGTAAAACGATGAATAAAAGTCTTAAAATTATATCTTTAAATGCAAATCCTGGACGTTCTTCTTCATACATACAGATCTCCCCCCCTTAAATATGCAACCTATATTAACACAATAGATAGTATTTGTCAATTTTTTAATTTATTTTTTTCAATACAATTAATAAAAAAGACTTAAAGTCTTTTGATGCTTTAAATCTTTTTGTTTTAACACTGATTTTTCTAAGATAAAGCTTTAATGTACTAGTATTTAAAGCTTTAGGCTGTTTATTATTTTTTTATTGTTGTTTCGCTCAACTCATAATCAAAACTAGTAATGTTTTGTATTTCAATATGTGTTGTGACAATATAGTCTTCGCTTAAGTTTGGTGGGATTGTAGCGATAGTATTAACAGGAACACCATCTTTAGTATTAATGGTAAAGTTAGCTAAATAAGCTTGATCTTTTTTAGCACTGATATTTTTAATAACAATCACACCTTCTTTTCCCTCGGTTTTAAGGTCAAAGCTAAATCCTTTATCTTTTGTTGTTTTTATTGTGCCATCTGTAACTTTAACTGTTTTAACTTTTTGCTGACTATCATTTGGTTCTTTTTTGGTAGTATTATTTTGCTCTTTTTCACAGCCACACCCAGTTAATAAAACTGCTGTTATCATAAATATAATTATTTTTTTCATATTTAACCTCCTAATAGCTTATATGAATTTGGATATAAGTAGCATAGCCAACGTTACCAACTTTATCAATACTACGGATCCCCATAGTAATCCAAGTGGCACCATTATATCCTGAACCATCAGCTTTCCAAGACCAGTTTGCACGACCAGCGGAATCAGTCCAGCCATATGTTGGCGCGGTTCCGTTATGGTTCCATGAAATTTGATAATCCTCAGTTTCAATACCACTTCCTGCGTCAGCATATTGTCTTAAGAATGAAAAATCATACCAGCTATAGTGGCCAGTTGAAAAATAGAAATCACAATATGTATCACTAAGGGTTCCACCTTTACCTGTACAATTATCAGTAACGTTATTCATCGTTCCTTGTTTATCAACACCAGTAACTTTTGGAGAATATGGTGGTGTTTTGTCAATTCTTATGGCACCAGCATTGTAAATATTTTGGTTACCAGCATTATCGGTTGCTACAAGATAAACATTATTGTTACGGCTTGCAGACCAAGTTCCTTTAACATATGTAGCAGATGATCCAGCGTCCCAATCATTTAAAGGACTAGAACCATCTGATGAATAGCTATATTTTATACTATTCATACCCGAGGTGGCATCACTAGCATTGGCAGAAATAGTAACATTATTTTTGGTCCAATTACCACCACCGCTATTAGATACATTACTTATCGAAGGTTTAGTTGCATCACGATTAACATTCACTGAACATTTATTAACATTTCCAGCTTTATCTTCAACATATCCATAGAAAGTTGTGCCTTTACTATCTGAAGATAAAATGCCGGTTGTTTGATTATTATAAGTAGGAGTAGTCGCAGTTGAAACACCGAAGCGATTTACACCACTAGTTTTATCACTTTTACTTAGGGTTGTGGTTACATTGCCTGTATACCAACCATTATTTCCTTTAGTTCCGCTAGCACTAAGACTACAAGTTGGCAAGTCATTATCAATCTTTAATACTGGATATTCATCTTTAACAATAGTTGGTCCTTCCATTCGGGCCATAACTTTACCCGGAGCTGTAAAGTTTTCAGTTTGTTTTTTATTTCCGCTTACTAATTTCCAGGTTTTACCACCATCAATACTATATTTATTGACGTAACCACTGCCCATATCAGGGTAATTTATTACAACATATTTACTTTGGGTCCACTGACTATTATCCTTAGGACCAACTTCAAAGGTAATATGTTTATATTTGATTTCACTACATGAAGAATCTGAATCGACGATTTTAAATTTACGAACTCCATTTTTATCAATAGTTACTTTAACCACTTTTTCTTTTAGCTTTGGATCTTTAGATGTTACATCTTTTAAGTCCTCAGTTATTTTGCCATTGTCAATTAAAGTTTGAATTGGAATACAGTATGTATTTCCTTCAGTATTTGGATACTTGTCTTTGTCAGAGTCCATGTAAAGATTAGTCGACTCTTCGATCATTTTCTCCTGGGTTGACTTAGTATCACCTTCACTAACTCTTACTTTATTTAAAATCGTTGGGACTATAAGTAATAGTAGCAATCCTAAAATTACTAATACTCCTAATATTTCTGTTAACGTAAATCCTTTTTTCTTTTTCATATTCCTCACCTATTTTAATTATAACCGATTTAACTTTTTTATTCAATATTTATTAAAACATTTTTTTCTATAATAAAAAGGCTAAAAATAGCCTTTAAAATTTATTATTTATCGTTTTCTTTATTTCGGCAACGGTACAACCATTATTATAATAATATAATTTATAATCGAGAACATTTTTGTTATCTCTAAGGGTTTTATGAGTTTGTTTTTGTAAAATACCAGAGCCGATGCCATGAACAATGACAATTATTTCATTGCCCATTTTTTGATTATCTTTTATAAAATCATCGATAGCAACTCTTGCAGTTTCCCTATCAAAGCCATGAAGATCAAGTGATGGATAACTATTTATAAATACTATATTATTTAACTTCGTCATAAACTTCCTGCATTTCCTCTAAAGAAGGAATTGAACGGTATCCACCTACTCTAGTTACTGATAAGGCGCCTGCAATATTAGCAAATTTTAAAGTTTTTTCGTAGTCAAAATTATTAGCTAATCCATAGACAAAGGCTCCATGGAAAATGTCACCTGCACCAGTTGAGTCGATGGTTTTGACCTTAATAGATGGCATGATTTTTACTTGCCCTTGATAACGATACAAACAGCCCATACTTTCTAAGGTAATAACAATATTGTTTTTAAACATACTTTCCATTTGATTATAAACATCAATTAAAGTTCGCTTATTATTGAAATCAATTTTAATACCGGTAACTTTTTCAGCAAATTCTTTTGAGCACACCAAATAATTAACCATGGCTGCTAATTCGGTAATTTCTCTTTTATCGCGGCTAGCATCAATAACACTAATAGCTTTAGGATATTTTTTTAGCAGTTGTTTACTGGCTTCATATTCATATCCGTCAATTAAAATAATATCTGGGTTTTTTTGTGGTAAAAAAACTGGCATATTATTATGTTTTGGACTATAACATAAAATTGTTCTGGAACCATTACTTCGGTTAGCTAGAACAACGCTATGGGAAGTTCCAAGATCATCATTTAAAATTAAGTTTTCGGTATAAACACGATTTAAAGCAAACTCTTTTTTTATTTTACGACCAAAGTCATCGTTGCCTACTTGTCCAGCGATTTCAACATCTTGGCTCCATTTACCTAAAAGGAACGCCGCAATACTAGCCGGTCCACCAGCGCACTCTTCTTTTTCATGATATCTTGTTTTAGTATTTTCAACTGGAAAGCTATCACAAGGAAATGTTATGTCATAAGTAACATGACCAACACATAAAATACGCATTATTTTTTCTCCTTAAGTGCAGCTCTTGCGGCAGCTAAAATAGCAACTGGTACGCGGTATGGTGAACAAGATACATAATTTAGTCCTATTTCATGGCAAAATTCAATGCTTTCAGGATTTCCTCCATGTTCACCACAAATACCTAATTCGATATTTGGATTAACAGATTTAGCTAATTTAATAGCCACCATAATTAATTTGCCAACACCATCTTTATCAATTGTTTTAAATGGATCTTTTTGGAAAATGCCTTTTGCATAATAGTCATTTAAAAAAGATCCAGCATCATCTCTCGAAAAACCATATGTCATTTGAGTTAAATCATTAGTTCCAAAACTGAAGAATTCCACTTCTTTAGCAATTTTATCGGCTTGAATTGTACTTCTTGGAACTTCGATCATTGTTCCTAATTCATAATCAATATTCTTATGTTTTTCTTTCATAACAGCTTCCGCTTCATTAGTAATAATTTCTTTTAAATATTCTAATTCTTTAACATCACCAATTAAAGGTATCATTAATTCTGGTAAAACTTTATGGCCTTGTTTTGTAACTGTAATTGCAGCTTCAATTATAGCTCTTGTTTGCATTATAGCAATTTCTGGATAAGTGATGGCTAAACGGCAACCGCGATGCCCCATCATTGGATTAAATTCTTTTAAGCTTTCAATTACTTCATAAAGCTCTTGCTCAGTCATCTTTAAAACTCTGGCTAATTTTGAAACTTCTTCTTCGGTTTTTGGCAGAAATTCATGTAGCGGCGGATCCAAATATCTAACGGTAACTTTTTTACCGCTCATGGTTCTAAATATTTTTTCAAAGTCTTCTCTTTGCATTGGTAATAATTCTTTTAAAGCTTTCTCACGTTCTTCTTTAGTGGTAGCTAAAATCATTTTGCGTATTGCAAATATTTTGTCTTCTTCAAAAAACATATGTTCAGTTCGACATAGACCAATGCCTTCTGCACCAAAACCTAAAGCTGTTTTAGCATCTTTTTCGGTATCAGCATTGGCTCTAATTCCAAGTCTTTTTATTTTTTTACTCCACTCCATGATTGTTTCGAAAGCGCCACTTATTTTAATGTCGGATGTTTCAACAGTACCAATATAAACTTTTCCAGTGAAACCATCTAACGATATACTATCACCTTCATTTAAAACATGGTTATTACAAGTTATAGTTTTGTTTTCTTCATCAACTGTAATTTCATGACATCCACTAATACAACAGCGACCGATTCCTCTAGCTACTACAGCTGCATGACTAGTCATTCCGCCTCTAACTGTTAATATTCCAACAGCACTATTCATGCCTTCAATATCCTCAGGTGAAGTCTCAACTCTAACTAATATAGGGTTTTTACCATTAGCTTTGGCTTTAAGTACATCTTTAACAGTAAAGTAAATTTCACCAGACACTGCGCCGGGTGATGCAGGAAGTCCAGAGGCTAATAAATTAACTTTTTTCAAAGATTCTTCATTAAAAGTTGGATATAATAAATCATCTAATTTTTCTGGTTCAATACGCATTAATGCTTCTTCTTTAGTAATTAATCCTTCTTCTACTAAACTTGTAGCAATTTCTAAAGCAGCTAAAGTTGTCCTTTTACCATTTCTAGTTTGTAACATATAAAGTTTACCTTTTTCAACAGTAAATTCCATATCCTGCATGTCTTTATAATGGCGTTCTAATATTTTAGATATGTCTTTTAAGTCTTTATATATACGTGGATAATCACGTTCCATGGCTTCGATTGATTTAGGGGTTCTAACACCAGAAACAATATCCTCACCTTGAGCTTTTTCTAAATATTCGCCATAAAGATTGTTGTCACCATTTGATGGATTTCTTGAAAAAGCAACGCCAGTTAATGAGTCATCGGTTAAATTACCATAGACCATTTCTTGAACGTTAACAGCAGTGCCTAAATTGTCGCTTATGCCATTCATTTTACGATAAATTTGGGCTCTTTCGGTATTCCATGAACGAAAAACGGCTTTAATAGCTTCGATTAATTGAACCCTTGGATCTTCAGGAAAAGCTTCTTTAGTTAATTTGCGATATATTTTTTTAGACTCCATAGCGATATCGTACATGTCTTCAGCCGTTAATTCAATATCAGATGTCACGCTTCTTGAAGCCTTTTTTTCAGTTAAAAGTTTTTCAAAGGCATCTTTGCCTTTACCTTTAACAACATCGGCAAACATCATAATTAGGCGACGATAAGAATCATAGATAAAACGAATGCTACCTTCATCTTTGGCTAAAGATTTAGCGATTTCATCATTTAATCCCAAGTTTAAAACAGTATCCATCATTCCAGGCATACTAATTGGGGCCCCACTTCTAACTGAAAGTAAGAGTGGGTTTTCAGGGTTTCCCATCTGTTTAACAGTTACTGATTCTAAACGCTCAATGGCATCATTTATTTGATCGATGATTAATTCATCTAATTTCTCATTTTCTTCATAATAACGGGTACATGCTTCGGTTGTTACTGTAAACCCCTTGGGTACTGGTAAGCCCATATTAGCCATTTCAGCTAAATTAGCACCTTTACCGCCTAAAATAGCACGCATATCCTTGTTTCCTTCACTAAATAAATAAACGTATTGTTTCATATATTTTATCGCTCCTTTTTACTCTTTTATTATTATATCAAATTATAGTTTTTAATAACTAATGGATTTATATTCTTTACAGTTTTTAACGTTTTTTTGCTCTAGGGTGAGCATTTAAATAAACATTTCTAAGCCGTTCATTTGAAACGTGGGTATATATTTGGGTAGTTGATAGATTTTCATGACCTAGAAGATCGCCAACACTTTTTAAGTCCGCACCTTCATTTAACATATGAGTAGCAAAGGTATGCCTTAAGGTATGTGGTGTTACATGAACTTCAAGCCCGGCTATTTTAGTATTGTTATCAATTATCATTCTAATAACTCTATCATTTATTTTTTCTCCATGTTTATTAGGAAAAAGATATATACTATCTGGTAATGTTTTTCGGCCATCATTTATGTAAAGGTTTAAAAGTTCATTACATCCACTACCATAAAAAACATATCTTTCTTTATTACCTTTCCCCAAAATAAGAATTGTTTGCTCGCTGTAATTTATATCTTTTAGTTTAATATTAATTAATTCACTAACACGAATTCCCGTTGAATAAAGCATTTCCAAAATCAAAGCATCCCTTTGACCGTCAGGGGTATTTAGATTTGGGGCCTTTAATAAACTTTCTAAGTCATTGTAATTTAAAAAACTCGGTAACTTTTTTTCTTGCTTAGGGTTACTAATTAAAATCATGGGATTAGTTTTGATTTTATTTTCGGCATCTAAATATTTGAAAAAACTTTTTAAAGCACTTATTTTTCTAGATATAGTAGCATTACTATATTTTTTATCATACAACTTTTTTAAATATTTACGAATGTCATTTAAATCAATATCGGATATTCTTTTATTAACAGTATCTGAAAAGTCATAAAGATCTTTTTGATAGTTTAACACTGTATGATTAGAAAATCTTTTTTCATATTTTATATAGTTGATAAATATTTCTATTTCTTCCATAGTTTCACCCTATTATAATTATAACACGAAAAAAAGTAATTTTTAATTACTTTTAAATGGTAAGAGTATCTATATTATTATCAATTTTTTTATTCAAATTAACTATCTTCGTATTAATATCTTTAATGTTGCATCCACTAAAAAGATTATCGCTTAATAAATATTTTGTTTTTAATGCTATAATTCTATTAACAGAATCGTTTATTTGATTTATATCTATATCTCCTTTATTAACTAATTTTACTATCTTTTTGATATTATATTTGTAAAATTCATTATAATATTTTCGGCAAATAATATCGTTTCTAGCTTTAAAAGCTTTTATAATTGAACGATGTTTACCAAAAAAATAACGGATACTATGCATGCTAAGTTCATCAGTCATAACAACTCCATTATAACTTAATTTTTCTCTTAACTCTTCTTTAATAAATTTATCAGAAAGTGAAGCCGGATATATTCCAGTATAACCTTTAATTAAAATATGACCTATCATAATAGCATCAGCACCATTTTTTATTGCCTCTTCAAATGGTTTTATGTTAGTTTCTTTTATTTTATTGAAATTATAAACTATAGGTAAAAAACTATGAGAATCGGTTTTGACCATACCATGCCCAGGAAAATGTTTGACAACCGGGATAACATTTTCTTTTTGTGACACTTTCATATAAGTAGTTCCAAATAAACAAACTTTAGCAGATGAACTACTAAAAGCTCGATTGCCGATGACTTGATTATTATTATAGTTTTTGATATCTAATACAGGCGCAAAATTCATATTAATGCCAGTTTGAAAAAGCATATTAGAAGTTATTTTTGCAGCTTCTTCAATTATCTCTAGGTTATTTGTAGCGCCAAGTTTAAAAGCATTATATATATTTTTAAATTCTAAAGGCATTCTATTAACCCTTCCACCTTCTTGGTCAATAGCTATAAATAAAGGATATGGATTATCTTTATTACATTCTTTTAAAGAATTAATTAAGTTTAGCATTTCTGTGTAATCATTATAATTATTACGATAAATAATTACTCCACCTATTTTATTTTCACTAATTAACTTTTTTACACCATATATGTCATTTTTATTGCCAATTCCAACCAGAGTCATTTGCGCTATTTTATCTTCTAAACTAAGCATACTATCACCATTTTGATTATAGCATAGCTAAAGAAAAAGACCAAATAAAAAAGCAATTTTGAACTTACTTTTTATCGATAGTGGTGTGTAGTACGTGGTCCTAGGGGTTGCCCAAAATCAATTAACATTTGACCAGGTACTTGTTTTTTATCAAGTTTTGTTTTAAATGGAAGTTCGTCAATAACTTTAAATTTGGCAACAGCTGATATTTTATCATCCTTTAAACTAGCCGTTTTTGATAATGATCCAGGTGCTTCCACCGGAAGATCAATAATTTCCGCTGCAGGATGCATTAATGTTGGGAAAAGGTCAATGGGTTCTTCATCATCCCTTTGTTCGCCTCTTTCGTTAAAAGGAATCATGCTTTTTTTTATCATTGGCTCTGCTTTATCAAATAACTGATGAACAATACAATGAGTACGAATATTTGGATAAAAACAAGTAGCTCCAAAAAATGTCTGATCTTCTCTGTATAATGGATCTTTGTTTTTAGCTCTAACTATATCAATTATTGATTGATTATAATACGATAAATGACTTTTAACAAATATACGAAATTCTGGCGAAATAGTGTCACTCATTTTTGGATGTGGCCTAAATAGTTGAATTATTTCTTCATTAAACTTATCAACAAACGGATTGCCAATTGGGAAATGATAATGATATTTGTTTTCAGAAATAAATTTAGCTAAGTGAGTTTGGTGGCTATACATAAGAGCAATTGGTTTAAAATTATTGCGACGAGGATATTCAATAAATACCCATAAATCTTTATTTTCAATACTGTCATCAATATCTAAATATCTATTTGCTTTAATATCATCTAATAAAGCATCTTTGCCAGAAAATTGAGTAGTATAAGCATCAATGGCCATCCAGTATGTCTTCTTACCCATGCTTTGTCCTGTTTTTTTGACATTTGGGATGTTAACTGAATACTCTCCGCTTTCATAAAGTTTAGTCATGGTAGCATTTAAATAGTCAAAATATTTATGAAGGTGTGATGATACATGTTTAAAACCGTCAAAATCTCCAGCTTCTAATCTTTTCAATTGGTCAATTGTTAAACCTAAATGTTCAGCAATCTCAAAAATATCTTTTTCGGACTGTTTTCGAAGATTTCCTAATTGTCTTGCTACTTCTTCGCGTGGGGCAACTATTAGACTATATCTTTTTTCATCTTGCTGCTTTTTATTTTGTTTTCTTACCATACTACCACCTCATTACTTTTATTATACATTTTTATTATAGTTTGTCAAAACAAAAACATGTTTATATAACATGTCATGTTTGTTTATTTTGTAAAATCACAGCTACTACATTTTATTTTATCTTTTTTTTCGGTTAACATACTACCACATTCAGGGCATTTTTCACCAGTTGGTTTATCCCAATAAGCGGTTTTACATTTTGGATAGTTATTGCAACCATAGAAAATTTTACCACGTTTACTTTTACGTTCAATGATTTTTCCATCTTCGCAATTCGGACAATCACAAACAATTACTTCTTCTCTTGGTTCTTGCTTAATATATTTACAAGCTGGAAAGTTACTACAAGCAACAAACGGTCCATATTTTCCTTTTCTGATAACTAATGGATGCCCACATTCAGGACACATTTCGCCAGTTTCTTCGGCTTCTTTTTTTGGTAATTTATCAAAAGCCTCTTGAACAGCAGGTTCAAATTCTTTATAAAATTTATCTAAAACTTCATACCAAACTTCTTTACCTTCAGCTATTTTATCTAAATCTGTTTCCATATTAGCCGTATATTCAACATTAATTAAATGACTAAAGCATTCTTGAAGTTTATCGGTAACTTCAAAACCAATTTCGGTTGGAGCGAATTTCTTCTCAATTAGTTCAACATACCCTCGATTTCTAATGTTATCAATAATGGTGGCATAGGTACTAGGACGTCCAATACCTAATTCTTCCATTTTCTCAATTAGCTTGGCCTCTGTATATCTTGCAGGTGGCTGAGTGAAATGTTGTTCTTTAGTTATATCATTTGACACGATCACTTTTGAATTATAGGTATCAAACGGTGGCAAAATATTATCTTTTGTACTTTCGTAATCACCATAAACTTTTAAATAACCATCAAAGACAATTATTTGTCCAGTTGCCTTGAAACCATAGTCATTATTATTTAAGACAACAGTAGTTCCTTCTACTTTAGCTTCTTTCATTAAACTAGCTAAAGCGCGGTAATAAATTAAACGATATAATTTAAACTCGTCATCAGTTAAATATGGTTTTACGCTTTCTGGAGTTCTTTGAATGCTGGTTGGTCTAATAGCCTCGTGAGCGTCTTGAACGTTTTCAGACTTTTTACTAGTCTTTACTCGGCCAACATATTCTTTACCATATTTAGTTTCAATAAACTGATAGGTACTAGCAACAAATTCAGTCGCTAGTCTAGTTGAATCAGTA
Organism: uncultured bacterium; assembly: GCA_959020415.1. Lineage (GTDB taxonomy): Bacteria > Bacillota_I > Bacilli_A > RF39 > UBA660 > Coprosoma. The sequence continues at coordinate 36,424 of CAUERX010000008.1, forward strand.
CGCATATAGGTAATTAATCCAACTGTTTCATCAGCTAAATCAATACCTTCATACAATTTTTGGGCAATCATCATAGTTTTTTTAGCGCCAAACCTTAATTTGTTAGAAGCTTCTTGTTGCATAGTACTTGTAATGAATGGAAATTTTGATTGTTTTGATTTTAATTTCTTATCAACGCTTTCAATTTCAAAAGCGTTTGATAATTTATTTAATATTTCATTAGCTTCTAATTCATTTTTAATTTCAATTTTTTTATGTTTATATTCAAAAAGGTCAGCTTTAAAGTCTTTAAAATCAGCAGTAATTGACCAATATTCTTCTGGCATGAAAGCTTTTATTTCTCTTTCGCGATCGACTATTAATTTTAATGCAACGCTTTGAACTCTACCAGCACTACTACCATCTGTTTTTGATTGAATTAGTTTACTTAAACGAAAACCAATAATACGGTCCAAAATACGTCTTGTTTCTTGACTGTGAACATAATCCATATCAAGCTGTCTTTCGTGTTTAAATGCTTCAATAATAGCATTTTTAGTAATTTCGTTAAAAACGACGCGGCTATAATTATCTGGAGTTAATCCTAAAACGTCATAGATATGCCAGGCGATAGCTTCTCCTTCGCGGTCCAAGTCGGTAGCAAGATAGACTTTATCGACTTTTTTAGCTTCTTTTTTAAGCTCATCAATAACACTTTTTTTACCTTTAATAGTTTTATAATCTGGTTTAAAATTGTCCTCTAAATCTACACCTAATCCGTACTGGCCTTTGATTGATAAATCTCTGATGTGCCCTTTACTTGAAGAGACGATATAATCAGGTCCTAAATACTGACTAATGTTTTTTACTTTAGTCGGAGATTCGACTATTACTAGATTTTTTCCCATAATTCACTTCCTTTTCATCAAGCTAATAACATTTATACACCATTATTTGATTTATGTCAAATATTTTATAGCTATATTATTTATATAACATGGCTTAAGAAAAAATTACTAAATAATTATATTTATATAATTTTAATTAGCTATTTAAGTGAAATTTATTTTATTGTAAAAATACTCAAAGTATGTTATATTATATTTAGTGAGGAAAGCTTATTTACTTAGGCACCTCCAATTGTTTGTGGTGCCTAGCTTCGGCTAGGCTTTTGTTTGACTAGTTGTCGGATGATGGGGCATCCTTTAGTAAAAACAAAAGAATGGCTAGAATAACTAGGTATTCCATGCTTCTCCTCCTTCATAGTATCACCCCCTTTTTATTGGAGGTAACCTAACCTATCTTTCCTCTATTTATAATCATACCCTATCAAATTTACATTTCCTTTTTATATAGAAAAAAATCCTTTTAGAGGATTTAATATTTTCCGCATTTACTGCCCCAAGAATCAACTAGTTCATTATTTCGATAAATTTTTAATAGTTCACAATTGTTCGAACATCTAGTACATTCCATTGCTTTAGTATCAAATTTAACATTTGTTAATTCTAAAGAATAAGTTTTTCCTATTTTATTTTTTCTTGCTAAAACAGCAATTCCAATAGCCCCCATTAAATGACTATTGTCATCAACTATAATATTTTCATTTAAGACTTCTTTAAAAAATTTAACAACGCCTTCATTTTTAGAAACCCCACCTTGAAAAATAATTGGGGCTTCTATTTTTTTGCCCTTACCGACATTATTTAAATAGTTTAAAACAATACTTTTACATAATCCAGCAACTATATCTTCTTTTGGATAGCCGACTTGCGCTTTATGGACTAAATCTGATTCGGCAAAAACTGTACACCTAGCAGCTATTTTAACAGGATTTTTTGACTTTAAGGCATACTTACCAAACTCATTGACATCTAGCCCTAATCTTTTCGCTTGACTAGAAAGAAATGATCCAGTTCCAGCAGCACATAAGGTATTCATGGCATAATTAGTTATAATGCCATTTCTGATTAAAATTATTTTAGAATCCTGACCACCGATTTCAAGTATTGTTCGAACATTTGGATAAAAAGTTAAGGTTCCCACAGCGTGAGCGGTAATCTCATTTTTAACTATATTGGCATTTAACATTAAGCCGATTAATTTACGAGCACTTCCTGTTGTTCCAATTCCTTTTATTAAACAATCATCAGGGATTTCTTCTTTTAAAATTCTAATTAAATTTCGAACAGCTTTAACAGGATTACCTTCGGTCCATATATAAGAAGATGTAATAATGTTATTTTGATCATCAATGATTACACCTTTAGTAGAAATTGAGCCAATATCAACTCCTAAATAACAGTCTCTCATTTTCCTCGCCTCATTTCTAGCATGTCATAAAATGCTTCTAGTCTAGTTTTAATTCCAGTTTCCGATGTATTAGCATCAAAGCTAAAGAATAAAACTGGTACTCCGTAATTATTAGCTATTTTGTTTATTATTGGCATCGCCCCTATTTCTGGAGTACAGAATGATGACTTTATATGAATTATACCGTCGTAATTATGTTCACAAAGATATTTTGTTCTAGCTATATTGTCACTAGCGTCCGCCCCCATTTGATATTTAATATATTTTTTTGTATCTTTTAAATATTTTTTTATTTTAAAGCCCTTTTCAAAAAGTAAATAATGAGCATTGGTAAATCTTTTTATTTCAATATGGTTTTGAGCTAACTCCTTTTCTAAGAAGTAATTTGAGAATGGTTCCATAATAGTATACAGTTCCCCAATAATTCCAATTTTTAAACAGTCATCAGGTTTATGAATTTTGACTTTGACAAATTCGTTAAGATAAAAGTGATACTTTTTACGTAGCTCTCGGTAATTTTTAACTTTTTTAAAATCATTTAACATTTTAAACTTCAATGATTCAAAACTACCTTTTTCAATTTCAAAGCCGATATTAGCTCTTATATACTCATCAACGTGATCCATATACTTAACCATTTTAATAGTAATAAAAGCATAGTATAAGGCTTTTAAACTTTTAAATTTTGGATCGATTTTTTTAAATTCTTTGACAATTCTTCTAACATCGGTTTTTCCTTTAGTCACTAAATTAATTAAAGTAACATCATATCCTAAGTCTTTTAAAATCTGAGCTTGAACTTCGCCATAGTAACCATAACGGCAGCCTCCGCCCATTTGAATTAAACAATTCGCACCTTTACCAATTGATTCTAACATTGTACCTAATGTATATTTAAAAGGTGTGCAGACAAACTCAGGACTATACTTAGTACCAAGTTCAATAGTTTTAGTAGTTATTGGTGGCGGTGTAATTAAATCTATGTTTAGAATATGCGAAAGCAAGAATTTGGTTGGAACGTGATAGTCCCCCATTAATGGATAAGCTAATTTATTCACGAATATCACCCTTTAACATATCAACAAAACTTTCTAATCTTGTTTCTGTACCAGTAAATGAAGAATTATCATCTAATACTAAATTTATATATGGAAGTTTAATTTTTCGCATAGCCAATTCATTAACCAAAGAATCTGGGCCACAGGGAAAAGCCGATAAAAATATAACTCCATCAATTTTATCTTTAGAAAATTCTAACGCCCCAATGTTATCTTTAGAATATTTAAAATATAAGTCTTTAGATAGCTTTTCGCTAAGCTTATTAGTAATGTTTTCATCAAATTTATCACTAAAGATAATTTCAACGTCACTTTTTTCTAAATATTTTATAATGTCTTTACCAATTAAATCATCATAAGTATTATAAGGATGACTCACTAAAAGTATTTTGGTTTTTTTTGAATTTAATTTATTTAAATTGACTGTTATTTCAAGCTCACGTTTTTCTTTATATTTTTTTATCGCGTGTTTATAAGCTTTTACTAATACATGTTTATCTTTATTTAAAGTATTTCCAATTTTAATCAGTCCTTTTTTTAAAGTTTCATGTTTTTCTAAATTTATATTATAGTTTAAAATTTTAGTATCAAAAGTATTTTTAACGATGTCATAGATGCTTAAAAAATTAGTACATGTTTGGTTTTCTGATTTGAAATTATCAATTCTGGGAACTAGGATATAATCACACTTATCTTCTAAATAACTGACATGACCTAAATATGTTTTTAAAGCTAGGCACATTTCATCATTTGAATATTTTGTTCCTAGAAGCATTATTTCCTTATTCGTATTTGGGCTTACAATATAAGGAATTTTTAAGTAATCAAAAAAATTTTTCCAAATATCACCATAATAATAGTAAAAAATACCACGTGGAATGCCAACTTTGTCCATATTATCACCAATATAAATATATTAGGAAGCACTTATTTTATGAATACTATGACAAAATATGACCAAAATAAAACTGGAGGTAATTTTGATGGAAAAACAAAAAATTAAATGTACAGTTCATGACTGTGAACACTGCAATTGTGATAAAAATCGTTGTAAACTAGAAGAAATTAAAGTATGTGATTGTGGTCCTGAATGTAAAAAGGAAGCAACGATGTGTGATAGCTATAAGAAAACAACTGAAAAATAAGCCTAAGCGTGGCTTATTTTTTTAAAATATGATATAATGTTTACGTATTAAAGGAGGCCTAAAAGATGAAGATAAAACAACTGACAAATGCGGAATTCAAAGCTTTTAGTGAACAATTTCGACCATCATCAATGTATCAAACTATTCAATATGCTTTTACAATGAATGAAGAAGAATGCGATACTTTCTTTTTAGGCTTAATGGACGGTAATGTACTTAAAGCAGCAACGCTTGTATTGGTTCAAAAAGTTAATGGATTTAAATATGCTTTAGCACCACGAGGATTTTTAATTAATTTTAACGATGCTGCTTTAGTAGAAGTATTTACAAAACAGATTAAAAAGTTTTTAGGTAAACGTGATATCGTGGCAATTAAAATAAATCCTTTAATTATTAAAGATGTTTACAATAAAGATGGTAAAGTTATTCACCAAAACATGTATTATGATACTATTTTTACTAATTTAAAAAAACTTGGTTACTATCATCTTGGATATAATAACTTCTTCGAAGCTTTAAAGCCGAGGTTTGAAGCGGTTGTTAATATTGATTTACCTTATACTCAGATTTTTGCGAATATTGATAAACCGTTTAGAACAAAAATCAGAAAGGCTATTAAGGAAGGTATTAAAATTTATCATGGTAACATAAATAATTTAAATTATTTATATTTACAAACAAAAAATAAATATCCTCGTGATTTAGATTACTTTAATGATTTATATAAATTTTTTGATAAAGAAAATTTAATTGATTTTTATTATAGTAAGTTAGATACAACTGAGTATTTAAAAATTTCTCAAAATTTATATGCGAAATATGAACATTTAAGTGTGGAATTAAACAAGGAATTAATTAATAGTCATGGAAACGATGACAAGATTATGAATCGTAAAATTGCTGTTGATAAAGAATTTGAAAAATATAAAAAGCAGCTTGTTTTAGCTACTAATTATTTAAGAGATTTCCCAGAGGGAATTATTCTCTCTTCAGCTTTAGTCGTTAAGTGGCAAGAAGAAGTTTATTTAGTAATGGACGGTTATGATGAAGAATACAAAAGATTTAATGGCAAACACCTTTTGCTTTGGAAGTTGATGGGTAGATATTCAAAATTAGGCTTTAAAAAATTTAATTTAGGCGGGATTAGTAATATTCAAAAAACTAATGATGTATATAAAGGTTTAAATGAATTTAAACTTAGCTTTAATGCCAAAGCAATTGAGTACGCGGGTGATTTTGAATTGATTACAAATGCCCCACTATACTTTATGTACCGTAAATCAGCAAATTTTAGTAACATGCTTAAGCCTGGTAAATAGCTGGGCTTTTAAAATATAATTAAAGTGGTGAAGAAAATGATAGGAATTTTTGATTCAGGAATTGGTGGTGCAACTGTTTTTAAAGAAATTTTAAAACTTACACCTAATCAAGATTTTATTTATTATAGTGATTCAAAACATAATCCATATGGTGATCTATCTAATGAGAAAATTTACGAAATTGTTAAAAATGTCGTTGATTATTTAATTTCTAAAGGTTCAACAATAATTATTATTGCCTGTAATACGGCTAGTACAGTATGCGTTAAAAAGTTAAGGGAAGAATACTCAAATATTACTTTTATTGCTACAGAACCAGCTTATAAAATGGCTCATGACTATGCATTTAATGAAGAAACCTTGATAATGGCAACTAAGGTCACTATACAAAGTGAAAAGTTCTTAAATTTATATCATAAATACAATAACAATAAAACTTATTTATATTCATGTTCTGGTCTTGCTGAACTAATTGAAGATGGCAATAGTGAAGCAATTGATAATTATTTAGGCTCACATCTTGTAAAATATAAAGGAGTAACTAATGTGGTACTAGGGTGTACACACTACCCTTTAATTAAAAAAAATATTGTTAAAGTTTTAGGTGATGTTAATTTCTTTGATGGAGCTTTTGGCATTAGTAAAGAACTTAAACGAAAGTTAATAGACAGTGATTTATTAAACAATGGTCAAGGAAAGATATATTTTGTTGATTCTAGTGGAATTGATAAAAAAATAAAGCGTTTCAGGGAAATTTTAGGCTCAAATTATTTAGTATTAGAAGGTGACATAAATGAAAATATATGATAAAAGTGAAATAGATACTATTGCTTTAGAATTAAAAAATGGCAAGGTTATTGCCTTCCCTACTGATACGGTTTATGGTGTTTCAGTAATTTACGATGATTTAGTGGCTTTAGAAAATTTAAAACGAGCTAAAGGTAGGCCGGAAACTAAACCAATACCAACGATGGTAGCTAGTTTAGAGCAAATAAGAAAAATAGCATTGGTTGATGATAGCGCTTTAAAAATAATTAAATCATTTATGCCAGGGGCAATTACTATTATATTACCTAAAAAAGATGAAGTATCAAATTATATTACAAATGGGAAAAAAACAATCGCAATTAGAATGCCAAATGATAATTTTATATTAAAATTAATTGATAAATGCGGCAAACCTTTGCTTGTTAGTAGCGCTAATTTATCGGGCGGTGAGAATTCATTTACTACTAAAGATGTTTTAGCTCAGCTAGATGGAAGAATTGATGGAATTGTTGAAGGAACTGCCGGTGGAAAAATGGCAAGTACAATTGTTAATTTAACAGATGATAATATTATCATTTCGCGAGAAGGTCCTATTAGTTATGAAGAAATTATTAAAACATTAGAAAAAAACTAGGAATTTATTTTTCCTAGTTTTATAATTCAATTTTATTAGTTGTTTTATTAACCCAAGATAAAATTTCTTGTTCCATTGTTTCATTAATATTATTAACACCAACTTCTGTATGTTTTTCACTACCGTGGAAGTCATTACCAGTGAAAATTAATAAATTATGTTTTTTAGCAAATTCATAAAGATATGTTACTTGTTCTTCATTTTTTGGCTCATTGCAAATTTCAAGACCATCAATGTATGGCAAACACGCCTATAATATTTCATCTGAATCTGAAGTTCCATATTTAAATGAGTGATCTAAAAAGATTTTCCCACCGTTTTCATAGATTATATCTCTACTCTTCTTCAATAGCTGGTCAAACGATATGCATTTAATATATAATAGAAAATTCTCGTTGAATTTATAAAATTATGCATCTATTTTCCATTTTTGATCTTGATAATTATAACATTCATAGCCTATTATTGAAGCGTAATTTTCTGTATTTGAGCTTCCTGATGCTAAACAAAGACCTGTAGTATTTTTTATATAATAATAACCATTACCAGCTGTTTCTAAATACCATGTATATCCTTGGTCAGATGTTAAATAATGAGAAATTATCTTAGCGCCTGAAGTTGAGCTACCATTTTCTATAGCCATTAAGCGATTTTCAGTCATGAGCGATTCAAAATAATAATATGCCTTACCATTGGTTACATAAGCAATAAAAGGAAGCCAATAGCCATTTTGTGTTGTATTATTATTATATCCTACAATACTCGCCCCATCATCTGGATTGGCACCTAATATTACAAGATCCAATGTATTATTCAAAGCTGAGGTTATTTTATATTTTTTGTTTTCAACATATGAGAAATTAATTCGTTTTTCATTCATATATACTGGCTCAGTATAGCTATAAGACTCATTATGTTCAGTACCTATATTATTAGTTCGATCTTTAGTGGAATAATTATCATTAATACTACCACTTTCTATATTGAAATATGATGGCTCCATGGTACTATTTA